>JAADFV010000050.1 GCA_013152695.1 Chloroflexota bacterium
CAACATAGACCCCGGCAGAGCTACCGCCAATTGCATCGACTCGTGGCATGTGCGCGGCGGCTTCGTATAAAGCAGCGCGGATATGTTCATAATGATAGTTGGGATCGTCTTGTTGCACAGGCTCCCAGACGATCTCGTTGCTATAGATCGCACGGCCATCAACAACGGCCGACACCTTGATGTCGGATGCCCCCAGATCGAAGCCAATACGATAGCCCTGCAAATGGCGTCCCAGGGCGCGGCTACTTTCGTGGGCGGGAGGCACGTCTGCCACTGAACAAGGAACGACGGTGAAGGGATGCAAATAGGCCTTTTCGCCCATAAAATGAACATCAAAAGCCCGTTCACCCTGGAGGGAGTAGACAGTCTGCAGATATTTGCCAATGGCTGGGGGTCCCCCCACATACACCCGCCAGGCGCCACGCTGCCATAACAAGAACTTGAGTAAACGCTCGGCGTAAGGAAGATTTTCGGGAGCACGAGGATGGTCGATGGGAAAAACCCGCGTCTCGAAACGAGAAAAGTCATCTTCAGCCCGCTCTAGCCCAAACACCAACATCTCTCCACCCCCAGCTTCGGCAACGGCCTGGCGGAAAGCGCGGTTGGCCAAAACGGGCGGACGAAAATCAGGATCGAGGGGCGGAGTGAAGCGGGGAGGAATGAGGGTAAGAGTCATGGTCGGTCTGGGAACGAGTTAGTGTTGCGGAGGGTGAGTCGATGGAGGGATGATAGTGTGTGTAAAGCTCGTAAAGGCGTCATCAGTAAAAAAGATCGAACCGGGCGAGTTCTCATTCTCACCGCGCTTGCCTTAGCCGGTGAGCCCCAGCTCACGATCGAGGAGCATTGCAGCTGCGCCGAGAATGACGATATCGTCGCCGAGATGGCTGACAGAAAGCCGCGTTTGGGTGGCTAAGCGCCCGAGAGCTCGTGCCCGCATCTCCTGCTCCAGAGGTGTGAGTAGTGCCTCGCCCAAAGGCGCGAGTGTGCCGGCAATGACGATATCGCGAGGATTGAGGACACTGACCAAGATCGCCGCGGTCATACCCAAATAACGGCCCATGTTGGCAATCATGGTGTGTAAGGCGGGATCGGCGGCAGCAAAGGCACTGATGACCGTTTGTGTATCGATTTCGTCGGGGGCATCAACGAGGGTATTGAGGATAGACTGGGGGTTGGTATGGGCGATGGCCTGGGCCTGCCGCACCAAAGCGCGACTGCTCACTACGGTTTCCAGGCAGCCAAAAGAGCCGCAACGGCAAGGTTCACCGCCCTCGACAACCTGAAAATGACCGATTTCACCGGCGCCAAATCCATCGCCATGAAAAAGCTGTCCCTTGAGCACGATGCCGGCACCAATCCCCCGGCCAACTTTCAAGACAACGAGATCTCCACTGTAAGAATGTTCGCCAAAGGTATATTCGCCCAGAGCTGCGGCTTGACTATCATTAGCAAGATAAACCGGCAACTGATAACGATCTCGTAGCAATTCTGCCAGGGGTAAGTCCTGCCAATCGAGATTTACGGAGGTGTGGACGATGCCCTCATCGCTGTTGATCAGGCCTGGTGTGCCGATGCCAATCCCCAATAAGGGTTGGGTCGTACTGGCCACCAGCTCATCCAAAAGATCGTACACCAGAGTCAAGGCAGCCTCACCTTCGCGATCGCGAACCTCACGATGCAGGCGCTGGCGGATTTTTCCCCGAAGATTGACAACTGCACCCCGAAACTCGCTGTTAGCCAAATCCACGCCGATGAGATGCCGGGCATCATCGACGACACTGAGAAGCATGGCCGGTTTTCCCGTACCGGAAGCATCCAGCCCGATTTCTTCCACCCATCCTTCCGCGATCAACTCGGCAACAATACTGGAAACCGTCGGTCGTGTCAACTGGGTCGCCCGAGCAACACTCGCCCGGCTGATCTCCCCTGCCGAATAAATCGTTTGAAAGACAAGCCGCTTGTTATGTTTTTTTGTGCGCGCGTGGGAGGCTTTCACTTGATCCATGCGAAGGTTGCTGCCAGTTTGTAAGAAGAGCTAACTAAGACAGTTCGATTATAAGCCATCAGGTGGTGGAAGTCAAGCACTTTTCTCCATTTACCGCAGATATTCTCGATAGATAATAAAGTTTCTTTCCATAATGCCTGGTAGCCGCGGAAAAATGAAACGGGGGAAGGGAAAGATGGCGTAGAACCAAGCTTCGAGAGAACGCACGCCAAGAGGGAGCGGTGATTGTCGGAGAGTAGCGGTATCCGTTACAATGGAGGCAAGAAGTCACTTTTCTTTGTTTGTTTTTACAAGGAGTTTGCTATGAATCGGCCTTTATTGATGATTCCTGGCCCTATTGAGTTTAGCGATGAAGTCATGGCGGCGATGAGTGTAGCTACACCCAGCCATGTTGATCCTGCCTTTATTGCCACTTTTGGTCAGGCCCTTGCTGATTTACGACGGGTCTTTCTCGCCGGTGATGAGTATCAGCCCTTTATTTTAGCGGGATCGGGCACGCTGGCCATGGACAGCGCCATAACCAATGTAGTGGAGCCGGAAGACCGCGTCTTGGTCGTGGACACGGGCTACTTCAGCCAGCGGATGGCAGATATTTGCCGGCGCTACGGGGCCGCTGTGGACCTGCTCAGTGCTGCCCCGGGTGATACTATCAGCGCCGAACAAGTGGCTGCGCAATGTACGCAACAACATTACGACATCGTCACCATTACTCATGTCGACACCTCGACCGGGGTCCTGACAGATGTGCAAGGCATGGCAGCCAGTGCCAAGCAGGCCGGTGCGCTCGTTGTTGTCGATGGTGTCTGTGCCACGGCCGCCGAAGAAATGCGCCAGCAAGAATGGGGCGTAGATATCTACCTTACAGCTTCTCAAAAAGCCATTGGTGTGCCCCCGGGCTTGGCCTTATTGGTGGTCTCACCCGCGGCTTTGGCCAAATGGCAAGGGCGAAGGACGCCGGTAGGGAGCTATTACAGCGATTGGGCGAAGTGGTTACCCATCATGGAAGCGTATGAAGGCAAACGGCCTGCCTATTTTGCCACCCCGGCGGTGAATCTGGTATTGGCGCTGGCGGTAAGTTTACAGCAAATCCTGGCAGAAGGAATGGAGGCAACCTTTGCCCGCCATCGGCTCTTGAGCGATGCTGTCAAGGCAGGCGTCATGGCCCTGGGCCTGGGCCAGGTACCTACATCTCCCGAACATGCCGCTCACACCCTCACTTGCCCCCGCTATCCCCAAGGTGTGGACGCTTCCTTCCTGAAGAAAGTGCGCGCCGCAGGCGCCATCCTCGCTGGTGGCCTCTATCCTGAAATTAAGGGGGAATACTTCCGCATCGGCCACATGGGTCGTGTCAGCCGTAGCGATATCCTCGCCACCCTGGGCGCGTTAGAAGCAGGCTTACGCGAGGCGGGTTATCCTGTCGAACCCGGTATTTCTCTGGCGGCAGCCCAGGCCGTCTTGGCCGCTGCGTAAATAGAACGCTGATGACGCAAATCGAAGGGATGACGCTGATCTGAAAAAAGGAACAAGTAGACAAGGGTAAAAGGAAAAAAGGGAAAAGGAAAAAGGGAGGCGGCTCCTTTTGTAAACCGGTAAACCAGAAAATCCGTAAACCGGGGCTTGGCGCCCTGGTTTACGGGTTCACCGGTTTCCTGGTCTACAGCTTCATCAGACAACTCGTCACGTTTAATAAGCCAGATAACCCGCAGCGACGTTGTTGCCGATTTTCATCGGTATCGGCGTGCAGCCGCTCATGGTATCTGCTGCGTAAATAGCGAGGGGGGCAGGGGCAAGCCCCGCCCCCTACTACGGGTATTAACCTCGCCACCAGACACGAAAAACAAGCATCAGATGGCCACGCGGTCGGCAATTGCTTTTTGGGCAAGGGCGACAAATTCGTCCACACTCATCGTTCCTAAGCGATTGCCATTGCGCAAGCGTACATTGACCTTATCGGCCTCGAGTTCGCGGGCACCCAGCACCAGCATGTAAGGAATCTTCTGCAACTGGGCATTACGAATCTTAGCATTCATACGACCATCGCTCTCATCGACCTCCACGCGCAAACCCGCCTCTTTGAGCTGAGCTGCCACGGCAAAGGCGTAGTCGAGCTGTTCGTCCGTGATGGGGATGATCTGTACCTGCACCGGCGTTAGCCAAACCGGGAAGTTACCGCCATAATGCTCGATGAGAACGCCAAAGAAGCGTTCGATACTCCCCATGAGGGCACGGTGAATCATGTAAGGGCGATGTTGCTGGCCGTCGGCGCCAACAAAGATGAGATCAAAGCGTTCGGGAAGATTGAAATCGAATTGAATGGTGCTGAGTTGCCAGGGACGATCGAGGGCGTCGGTGACATCGATATCGATCTTGGGGCCGTAAAAGGCGCCATCTCCTTCTTTGATCGCATAGGGAAGGCCGCTGCGTTTGAGTGCCTCCAATAGCGCATTTTCAGAGGCCTCCCACATGGCATCTTCCCCCACGCGCTTTTCAGGCCGCGTACTCAAATACAAATCGAATTTCTCGAAGCCAAAATCACGCAAGAGGCTGATGCTAAAATTGAGTACTTTATCGATTTCATCTGGCATTTGTTCGGGTGCGCAGAAAATATGGGCATCATCTTGCGTAAAACCACGCACACGGGTGAGGCCGTGGAGCGCTCCCGAACGCTCGAAGCGGTACACCGTACCCCATTCTGCCATGCGGATGGGCAGCTCACGGTAGGAGCGCAGGCGACTTTTGTAGATGTACACATGGAAGGGGCAGTTCATCGGTTTGAGATAGTACTCCTGCCCCTCGATATCGATGGGAGAGTACATATTTTCCTTGTAGAAATCTAAATGCCCACTCGTCTCCCAAAGAATGGCACGGCCAATATGGGGCGTATAAACGAAATCATAACCGCCGGCCAGGTGCATCTTTTTGGCATGCTCTTCTGCTAAATACCGCATCAAGGCACCTTTGGGATGCCAAAGAATCAAACCGCCACCGACCATCTCATGATTGGTGCTGAATAAATCCAATTCCTTGCCCAACTTGCGATGGTCGCGCTGCCGTGCTGCTTCCAGACGGGCAAGGTAAGCCTTGAGCTCTTTTTTGTTTTTCCAGGCCGTGCCATAAATGCGCTGAAGCATGGGGCGATGTTCGTCGCCACGCCAGTAAGCACCGGCAGTATAGAGTAATTTGAAGGCATCAGGCGGAATTTTGCCTGTATTTTCGACATGGGGACCACGACAAAGATCGACAAAGCCATCATGTTTGAAAATCGATATCTCCGCGGCCCCTTCAATCTTCTCTCCATATTCATCGACGCCGCCTGCCTCCAGGCCCTCGATCAATTCGAGTTTGTAGGGCTGATCGGCAAAAAGAGCACGGGCCTCATCGGCACTGATCACGCGCTTTTCAAACTCATATTTCCCAGCAATAATCTGGCGCATACGCGCCTCGATAGCCTCCAGATCTTCGGGCGAAAAGGTGCGGGGCGAGCCATCTTCATTACGGCCTAGGTCGAAGTCGTAATAAAAACCGTCTTTGATGGGAGGCCCGATCGCGATTTTGGCCTCAGGAAAACGCTCGAGCACAGCCTGCGCCATAATGTGCGCCACCGAGTGCCTGAGCTTGTAATATTCATCGTTTTCATGACCGTTTTTGTTCGAGGAAGACATGATAAACTCCATGTATGAATGCCGTAATGCACGGCTGAGGATGCGAATGAATCCAGAATAGGTGAGAGCAAATTACATAAAACAGAAAAACCCTCCGTCCATTGGGACGCAGGGATGTGCGCGGTTCCACCCAAATTAACTGGTCAAAACCAGTTCTCTCTGGTAGCCGATAACGGAGCCAGGCCGGAAGAAGATACTCAGACAGGCCTTTCCCTTCTTCACTCACGGGGGGTTTTGGCAATCACTGTACGATGAAGGCTTCCAGCCCATGACCTTCACTCTCTGGCGCCGGGGTGAATGCTACTCGTCCCGATCAACGTTTTGCCATATTTCTTATGCCAAGAGTGTAGCATACCAGCCAGAACGTGTCAACCTATTTTTAGGCAAAGACATTCTCGGCGCCTGAATCGCGTACGAACAGGCAGGTACTGCGTGTTTCTTTCACCATACGCCGGACAAAGTCCAAATCGATCTTCTCAGGAAAGCCAAAAATCTGGAGATCGGCAGCAGGTGATTCGATCACATATTCGGCAAAATCACCCACCTCTACACGATAGTCGGTATGAGTCAAGCGTGCCAGATCGATCAGATTGCGCAGATACACTTCTGCTGCCCGCACTTGTTCTTCTTCCCGCACAACCGTTGTCAAACGCAAGTGTCCATGCCAGTTTTGTCGAATCATGTAAGCAGAAAGCAAAGCCAAGTCGATATTACCTAACTGCATGCTCAACTGCCAGTTCGGGCTCTGGTCGCGTACCCAGACATTGATCAGCTCCCGGCGTCCAAACTGGGCCTTAGGATGCTCGGCCAGCAGTAAAATTCCCAAGTCCTGTTCACGTGCTTTGCAGATAACTTCGATTAACTCCTTCTCGCGTACATCGTCTCTTGGCTCTGGGAGGAGAAGGAAGAGGATGTTGGGGCGGAAGAAAGTGCTGCGCAGAGCCTGAATGCTTGTCTTCAGGGCGTGACCATACGTGTCATCACCGATGAGAGTGTAGGTGGTGTAGACACCCCGATCGCGAAAATCTTGAGCCAGTTCCGGCAGCCTTAGCTCCAAATGATGGGATTGTTCTGAGCACAACAGACCGATCAGCTTAATCGAACCGCGAGGATAGGTGAGGTCGAAGAGAAACTGAAACAAACCTCTGAGCTCTGCCGGCCACTCTACCGGCACCAGCAAATTTGGTTTCCAGGCACGCTCCTGACTCTGTGGTAACTCACTGACGCGTTTTGCCGCCCATTCTGCTACCGAAACGAACAAACCACTGCGCATGTCACCGTAGGGAGCTCGCAACTGTCGACGAATCAGTAAAGCATAAAAGACGAGAACCAACGATACCGCGACCAAACTAAACACCGGATTGATGATAAACATTGTAAAAATACACCCCACCGTTCCCAGCAAGGGAACTGCGCGGGGAATACGCAGTAAAGGACGAAAGCTGATCAATCCCAAACTCTGTTCGATCAGCACCACCACATTGATCATGGCATAGGTGATGAGAAAGAACATAGTGATAAGGGGCGTAATCGCATTGAGATTGCGTAGGAATAACGCCGCCAAAACGATGACGCCAGTGACCATGAGGGCATTCCGAGGTTCACCACGAGGCGAGGTTTTGGCAAAGACTCTGCTTCCGGGCAAAATACCATGCAAACTGATTGCCTGAAGGATGCGCGGGGCCCCCACCAGTGACGACAACCCAGACGAAAACGTGGCTCCCAGCAACCCAGCCAATACAAGGGAGGGAACCAAGGCCTTATCGATCATGACAGTATAGTTGCTGACAAGCTCCTCTGGTGATGCCACCATCGATAACCATACGGCCAAGGCAAGATAAACCAGTGTACTGAGAGCAATGGCCGACAAAGTGCCAATGGGAATACTCCGCCGTGCATTTTTCAACTCACCCGACATATTGGCGCCAGCCATTATCCCCGTAGCCGCGGGGAAGAATACGGCAAACACACCCCAAAAGCTAATGCCCGAAAAACCATTTTCGGGAGAACCGGGGTAGGTACCAAAAAGCGTCGGCTGATATTGCAAAGCACCTGTAAAAACAGAGCCGAAAACAGAGACCAACGATAGAAAGATCACTGCCATAATGACGTACTGGATACGAAACGCCAGACCAGCACTGAGGTAGGCAATCACAAAAATGATGGCAAAGGTGATGAGATCGACTGCCAGAGGTGGGGGTTGAGGAAAAATACGCAACCAACCTTCTCGAAAGCCGAAAATGTACATGGCTACAACCAACGCTTGCGAGAGATAAAGAGGAATCCCTACACTCCCGCCAATCTCCAACCCCAACGACTGGGCAATGATAGAAAAGGCACCGCCGGCACCAATACGGATATTCGTCGTAATCGATGACATCGACAAACCCGTAAACGTTGTGATGGCAATGGCCAACAAAATCACGCCAAAAGCTCCCAGCAATCCTGCATTCCCCACTACCCAACCCTCGCGTAGATACATAATCACGCCGAGAATGGTCAGGAGGGTGGGGGTAAATACGCCTGAAAATGTCCCGAATTTACGAGCCAGCGTCGCCTGTTGCTGCTCGATCTGTTCTTGAAGCGTAGTGGATACAGTAGTTTCCTGGGTCTCATCCATGGGCATGCACCTCTCAGGCGTAGAAAAGAAAAGATAAAACCAAAAGCAAGATAACCTATTATAACGCATTCAGCACAGACAGCCATGCTGGTTGGGGTTTCAGAAAAGACTCTTGCGTAGAAATGCTAAGTGCAAACACAGAAGTGTAGTTGGATTAGAAAACACAATGTGTCACCCTGAACGGGTCGAATGCACAACTGACATGAACACGAAACGCTAGTGAAGGGTCTAGCGATAAATCGCGCTCATCTCAATCCCAGACGTTATTCGGCATACCCTCTTCGCCTTCTAAATTAGTTATTTTTATGGGAATCGCTTCCTCATCATGTACACCAACTTGTGCTATACTTTCATGTTAGGCTCCGGCGTCACTCCTGCTCGCTCAGGCGATAACAGTGAGCAGGGCCTCGTCCTCCCCACTCATCCCCCCAAAAATCCTCAAAAATCTATTCTCACATAAATATTTACCCCCAGGAAATACCCTTCATGACCGTATTGACACGCATAATCATCACCCTTCCCATCCTGATCGTGAGTATTGCTATTCATGAGTTCAGCCACGCCCTTGTCGCCAACGCCCTTGGTGACCCCACTCCCCGCCGTCAGGGACGACTCACACTCAATCCTCTTGCCCATTTAGATCAGGTTGGCACGCTCATGATCGTGATGTCTTCCCTGGCCGGCTTCGGTATTGGCTGGGGAAAACCAGTGCAGGTTAATCCCATCTACTTTCGAAAACTGACGCCACGCCTTGGTATGGGGGTTGTCGCCCTTGCTGGCCCTGTTTCCAACATCCTTCTTGCTATGATCGGAAGCCTTGGCTACCACTTCGCAGGGGGAGGATTACTGGCAAGTTTCTGGTTTATGTGGGTTTTGATCAACCTGGCCCTGGCCTTCTTTAATTTACTCCCCGTTTTCCCTCTCGATGGTTACAATGTGTTTATTGCCCTTCTGGATGCACTGCGCCAGCCCTGGGCCCTGAAGCTGGCCCGTGTTTGGCAGCAACAAGTGCAGTACGGCCCTTTGTTTCTCCTCCTTTTACTGGTGCTCGACTGGCAATTTCCTAGCTTGTCACCCATCGGCTGGATCTTTGGCGCCCCTCTGCAATGGGCCTTGAGGCTGCTCGGGGTATGAAGCTATGAGCACAAATATGGCTCATCCTTCCCTCATCCTGCAGCGTATCTACCGGGGAATAGATGCCCTGCTGACACCCTACCGCCCCATCGACGATACCCCCGCCCAGGCCCTGTTGCCGCCATCTGCTTACCAACTCTACCTGGAGATGAGCAAAACAGACCGAGCCCACAGCCTGCGCTTGCTGGCCTGGCTCCAGACTCATGGCTACGAACAACCCGACTTGCTTCAGGCGGCCTTACTGCATGACGTAGGCAAGGCCCAGGCCAATTTATGGGTATGGCAACGCACCCTCAAAGTCATACTACGACGACTCTGGCCTCGGCTCTGGTACTGGCTCGCACGGCCAGTCCCGCCCGACTCCTGGCGCTTTCCTTTTTACGTACTCCAGGCGCATCCCCAAATCGGAGCCGAACAAGCCCAACAAGTTGGATGCAATGCTCTTACCTGCTGGTTGATACGTTATCACGAAACCGATTTACCCCTGGATCACCCCAAGTTTGCCCTCCATCAAGCTCTACAAAGGGCAGATTCGGCAAGTTAACCCTCTTCCACCTCTTATTCTCAGCAAAACGATTATGTCCAAAATCACGATTATCGGCCTGGGCCTCATCGGCACTTCGATAGGCTTAGCCCTCAAACACAAAGATTCTGAGTTTGAAATAATGGGACACGACCGCAAAAACGATGCTGTTGTGCAAGCCCGCAAGTTAAATGCCATCGATAAAAGCCATTGGAATCTCATCAGTGCCTGCGAAGAAGCCGATCTCATTCTCCTGGCCATTCCTGCCGCTGGCATCCCTCCCACCCTGGAAGCAATTAAGCAAGACCTCAAACCGGGCTGTTTAATCATGGATACAGCACCGATCATGCGCCAGCCCCTGGCTGCAGCCGCCACTCTCCCGGGCAACGTTTACTACATTAGCAGCAATCCCATCCTGCCGGCCGAGCGTAACCAGCCAAGCGCCGATCTTTTCACCGAAATATCGTGGGTACTCAGCCCCACGCCCGACACCGATCCTTCTGTCATTCAAGTTGCCTCTGACATAATCACAGCCCTTGGCGCCCAACCCTTCTTCCTCGATCCCGACGAACACGACGGGCTCATGGCGGTCGTGGAAGGCATTCCCATGATCCTTGCTGCCACACTGCTCAATGCCACCGGCTCCAGCAGCGCCTGGCGTGAAATTCGGCGTATTGCCGGCAGCCAATTCGAAACGACCAGCTACCTACCCGACTTCCTCCCCGAAGAGCTGGCCCAACCCTTGCTTCCCAATTCCGCCAACCTCAGCCATTGGCTCGATATCCTCATCGCCGAACTCGAAAACTGGAAATCTGATCTTCAGGACAAAAACGAAGATGCCCTCAAGGCCCGTTTCGAAAAAGCAATCGATCTACGCACGCAATGGCTCAACATACGCTCGAAAAACCGCTGGGAAGCTCCCGACCGCATTGAAGACACACCCAGCTTTTGGCGACGTCTCATGGGCATGCGCCGGCGCTCCCCGCGACGCTCTTCCTAGCTGATTCTGCGGCATAGTCCTTGCTCAAGCGGCGTACACGCGCCCATATGCCAACAAAGGACCAGCACTTGCTATGGCGTCAGTTGCGGTACGATCGCCCCAAATAGCGCCTGTAATGCGATCAAGAATAACAGCGTAAAGACCAGCAGAGCCCCGCTGCGAAGGCGCAGCCAGGACCAATGCCGGTTCAGCGCCAATCCCACGGCTGCCACCCCTAAGAACAGCAACAACCACCCGGGCAGATTTCCGCGCCATAGCCCCCATCCGCCCATAACCAGGGCGACAGCCAGCAACGCAACCAAGCCCCAGCGGCTGCCCTCAAAACTAAATATCCCCTCCAGGCCCAGCGCCACCCCTAACGAGATCGGTAACAGGGCGGGAAACAGATAACGGCCTTGATGTTGAACAAAGCTGAGGTTATACCAGGCATAAGTAGCTATCACCCCCAACAACTGCAGTAGCAGCAAGAACAAACCCAAACGCTGAAACTGGCTCAACCGTTGGCGATGATGCCACATCTCGCGAACCTGCCACGCCAGCCCCACAAACAACAACAAAGATAGCACTGCCAAGATCTGATAAATGCGGCTATCCAAAAATACCCCCAACCAGCCAAATACCCCCCAAAACGATTCAAACGTAAACGACAACAGACGTTCGAGATAGGCACTCCAGCCATGGGTGGTAATCCAGGCGGTCGTGCGGGGTTGCCCTGTCACCACCTGCGCGTGCCTTTGTAAACCAAGAGGATCATCCAGGCCATACACGCGCATATTGCGTAGCCACCACGGCAGTGGCAATATC
>JAADFV010000051.1 GCA_013152695.1 Chloroflexota bacterium
GAAGCCACCCCGCGTTCATCGCATGCGAGATGCGCTGTACCACGCAACCCCGCCAGAGGCTACAATCCACGCCCCCGCGCCGAAGCCGGGTTCAGCCGGCGCTGTTTTGTAGCCCTACGGTTCACCGTTGGGCGTTCGGCGCTGACACAACAAGCTTCTTGCGTGCAGACCCAGCGCTTTCAGAGCAACCAGGATTCGATGGGCAACAGGGAGCAGCGGCCAAGGCGCCTGGTATTGCGCCGCATCATGGATGCGGCTAACGCCCGGTACGTGATGGCAGGGCGAACGTCGGTAATGGGAAGCCACCCCGCGTTCATCGCATCCGTGATGCGATGGACGCAAAGCGCAGCGAAGAATAGATCATCACGAGGGCAGCATCGCCGCACAGGCGCCGGGCGCATCCGTGAGCCGGCGGGTTCATCCTATTTTCGAACCAGCTGGATAGCCGCCGTCTACATTATGCTGTAGAATAAGGTCATTCCTTTTAAGCACCGGCGTTTTTATGCCGTCACCCACTCTGCCAACTCCCTTGTCTTCCCCTCAGCCTTCACCATGCTCATAGATCTCTGGCGCGGCATTCGCCGCGTGGGCCTGTACGATGCCTGGCTGACCGTCTGGTATCGCTTACGCCTGGCCTATACCAACCGCCGTTTTCCCTCTCCTCAGGAGAACCTTATGACCGCGCCTCTTGGCGATATCCAAACGCACTTCCAAGATCCTACGGGAGTAACCTTAGTCTGTAGCCATGGCCTTTGCCATATCAGTGCAATAAGCGAACATATTTTGCGCTTACGAATCACGCCCCAGACCACACTTCCCCCCTATTTTTCTTACGCCACAGTTCTCGATTCAACCGCCGATCTCTCCGTGGAGGAAGAAAACGACGAGATTACCCTCTCGACCGGAGCCGTCACTCTCACCTTCCGGCGCGCACCCTTCGCCTTCTGCTTCAGTACTGGCAAAGGACGAAATCTGGGGGGCTGGGTACATGATATTGCCTGGGAACAGGGCACGGGCACGGTTCTCCAGGATATTTCTGCCGACATGCGCTTTTATGGCATGGGTGAACGAGCTTTTCCCCTCAACCTGCGCGGGCGGAGGCTGACGCTCACCACACGCGATCCACAAATTTACCGGCCTGGCGACGATCCTCTTTACATGAATATTCCTTTTCTTCTCAGCGTCGCTGAAGGTGAAACTTATGGCCTGCTCTTCGATAGCATGGCGGATGGTACCCTGGACCTGGACTCAAAAGAACGTAATATCCTCAGCTACCGTACCGACAATAACGAAATCCGCCTTGACTTTATAGCCGGCCCAAAGCCCACAGATGTCCTTAACCGTTACGCTGCCCTGACAGGGCAAATGGTGCTCCCCCCCTTGTGGACCCTGGGCTATCATCAATCCCGTTGGAGTTACGAGACGGCGCAAGAAGTCCGTGAGCTTGCCCACACCTTCCGCCAACGGCGTATCCCCTGCGAAGCCATCCATTTCGATATCGATTACATGGATGGCTTCCGTTGTTTCACCTGGGATCGCACGGCCTTTCCTGATCCCAAGGGTCTGCTGAGCGAATTACATGACCTCGGATTCAAGGCTGTTGGCATGATCGACCCCGGCATCAAAGCAGACCCTGACTACTGGGTCTGCGCCGAAGGGCTGGCGCAAGACATGTTCTGTAAGTTACCCGACGGCTCCCTTTTCCAGGGGCCGGTCTGGCCGGGAGAATGTTATTTCCCCGATTTCACCAATCCGCGCGTACGGACCTGGTGGGGCACACTCTATCGGGGCCTGCTCGAAGATGGTTTTGACAGTTTTTGGAATGACATGAACGAACCTACCATTTTTGGCAGCGCCACTTTCCCCGATGCCGTCCAACACGACTTCGAAGGCCATCGTGCCCGCCACCAGCACATCCATTCCGCTTATGGCATGCAAATGATCCGCGCTACCTACGAAGGCCTCAATCAATTACGTCCCCAACAGCGTAACTGGGTATTTAGCCGTTCCGGCTATGCCGGTTTGCAGCGCTATGGCAGCTCCTGGACTGCCGACAACACCAGTGAGTGGGATCATCTACGCCTGACACCGGCGATGCTGCTGAATCTGGGACTCTCCGGTATCTCTTTTACGGGCGCGGATATCGGGGGTTTCGAAGGCACGCCCAGCCCCGAACTCTTTGCCCGCTGGATCAGTATGGGCGCCTTTACACCCTTTTTCCGCACCCATACCGCCAAACATACCCCTCCCCAGGAACCCTGGTCCTTCGGTCCCGAAACAGAAGCGATCGCCCGCACTTACATCGAATGGCGCTACCGGCTCCTTCCCTACCTCTATACCACCTTCTGGCAGTGCAGCCACAGCGGTGTCCCAATCATGCGTCCCCTTTGGTTCGAAGATCCCACCGCTACCACTCTCGCCGATGTCGATGACCAGTGGCTGTTAGGCGACAATCTCCTCGTTGCCCCCGTACTCACCCCCCATAGCCAGGAGCGGGATATCGTCCTCCCTGCCGGGGATTGGTACGACTTTTGGAATGATAGGATCTATCGGGGTGAAGATACCATCACACGTGCCGCCCCTTTGGATGTGGTACCCCTCTTCGTGCGGGCAGGGACGGTGATCCCCCTCGCCGCCGTGCGCCAATCAACGGCGCAAACTCCGCCAGAACCCCCAGTTCTCCACATCTATCTGGGCGAAGGAGAATCCTGGCTTTATGAGGACGACGGCATCAGCATGGATTATCAAGACGGTAGTTATCGCCTCAGCCATTTTCGCAGCGAACAAATCAGCACCGGACGTTGGCGTATCACACGCAAAGTAGAGGGACATTTCACTCCCAACCAGGAGACGGAACAGCTCCAAATCCACGGCGTTGCCGCGGCCCAAATCTGGGTGGATAACGACCCTGTTAGGAGCTCCGAACAGACAGTTTTCCTCCCGCGACAAGGATGGGAAAGCATCGAGATACAAGCCATATCCAAAATTTGATCTATCAGCCATTATCTGCTACAAATCAACAACGTAGATTATCATCCTCGTTTCCACCCATCTTCTGTTTAACAAACAGCTTGTCCTCAGTGTTGAGGGCGCTGAATGCTAGATAGAAAGGAGCAAGTCAATGACCCACATTATTACCAGCCTATGTTTGCGCGATGGCGCTTGCGCCGAAGTATGCCCTGTCGAATGCATTGTGCCCGGCCAGCCCGAAAGCGAATGGCCCTGGTACTATATCGATCCCGATACCTGCATTGACTGCGGCGCTTGTGTGCCCGAATGTCCGTTCGAAGCTATCTTCCCCGAAGAAGATGTACCGGAAGAGTACGAGCTGGCTGCTGGTCAGCAATACGTTCCCGCCGACACCAAAGAAGTTGTCACAGCAGCTGGTGGCGAAGTGATCGATCTGACCCTTGATATTCAGGCCAACTACGACTTCTTTAGCGAAGGGCCTGGCTACGACGCAGCCTAAATCATCTACTGGCCAGGCTTCATCGCTCGGACAACCTCTCAATACATGCCGCTTAAGAGAGTGCTCGTTTCTGTCTGAGCCCTTTTTGGGTGTAGCAGGGCGGCAAAAGGTAAGCGCGCCTATTTGCGTGAGTTGTCTGAGCAAGCAAGTCAATGTCTGCTAAAGAAGAGCCGGAATGGTGGAAACGCAAACTTGCGTACCATTCCGGCTCTTCTTTTTTTGTGATGACCCCCAGCTACCCTCCCCCCTGACCGCACCGCCCCCCTCCCCGCAAAAGTAAAACTGCGACGGGCAGGCATGCGCCTTGCTGCCGCGCTCCTGGCATCTGCACAGGGCCAGGTTTTCAAGCCGAAACGACTGCTGGTGGTACGCCCTGACCATTTGGGTGATCTTCTTTTTCTCTCACCTGCCTTGCATTGGCTCCGCCAGCAGCTCAGCGATACCCAGATCACGCTGGCCATCGCTCCCTGGGCGAAGCCTGCTCTCCCCGCCTTAGCCGGGGCCTTCGATGAGCTCGAAATCATTCCCTTTCCTGCCTTTGCCCGAGGAGGCGGGGTGGGTTGGTTCGAGCGGTGGAGAATGCTTCTGCAGGTAGGCAGACAATGGCGCCAACAACACTACGATACGGCCCTCATCTTCCGCCCCGATCATTGGTGGGGTGCTGTTGCCAGCGCCCTCGCCCACATCCCGCAACGGTGGGGGTATGCTACAGCCGAAACCAGCCCCTGGCTCACCCATACCCTGGCACTTCCGCACGAACACGCGGCTGCCAGTAACCTCCGCCTGGCCCAGAGCCTGCTCAACCATGCAGTCGATCTTGATCCCCAGCGCCATCCTCTGCGGTTTACCCTTGACCCTGACCTGCGCCAGGAAAGTGAAACCCTTCTGAGAACGCAGAACTATTCGCCTAAACGTCCCCTGGTTCTCTTACATCCAGGCGCGGGAGCCGCGGTCAAATGCTGGGAAGTCAAGAAGTGGGGGAGAGTCGCCCATCATCTCCAGAGCCAAGGCGCAACGGTCTACGTCACGGGTGGCCCCGGTGAAGAGGCTCTCACAGCTCAAGTCGTCGCTGCCAGCGAGCAGCAAGCCATCGATCTGGGCGGCCGCACCTCCTTCAGCCAGCTGGCCGCGCTCATGCAGCATGCCGATCTGGTGCTGGGGGTAGACTCCGGCCCGCTACATCTGGCCGTAGCTGTGGGCACACCCACAATCCACCTCTTTGGACCAGCTGATCCCGTGCGCTTCGGCCCCTGGGGCGATGCTGCTCGCCACCTTGTCATCCCCTCCTCGTGGGCTTGTGCCCCCTGCGAAAAACTGGATTGGACGGATGTGGCCGAGCATGCTTGCGTCCGTGACATTCCTGTCGACGCCGTCATCCAGGCGGCCGAACATCTCCTGAGCCTGGCTTCGACTTGACAGCTCATCTCGTTTGTTTCACACTACTCCCATGAGCACAGAAAACAAATTACTTCATCGCTACCAGCGCCAAATCATCTTTGCCGGCCTGGGTGAAAGCGGCCAACAAAAGCTCTGCGAAAGCACTGCCGTCATCATCGGCTGCGGTGCCAATGGTACCGTATTGGCCAATCATCTTGCCCGCGCCGGGGTGGGGCATCTGCGCCTGGTCGATCGTGATTATGTTGAGCTCAACAACCTGCATCGACAGCTCCTTTTCGATGAAGAAGATGTACGAGAAAGCATGCCCAAGGCTATCGCCGCCCAAAATCGCTTACGAGAAATCAATAGCGACATCGAGGTTGAGGGGATAGTCGCTGATTTTAGCGCGGAAAATGCCCTTTCCTTACTGCAAGGGGCGGATGTTGTTCTCGATGGTACCGATAATTTCGAAGCCCGCTATCTTCTCAACGATGTCTGCCTCAAAATGGGACTCCCATGGGTGTACACAGGCGTTGTCGCTTCGTACGGCATGACCGCTACCTTTGTCCCTGCTGCCGCGGCCGAAAAAGTACAGCGGGCTGCTACAGGCTGTCTGCAATGCCTGTTGGGACCTGAACCGGCGACGGGTGGGCCCACCTGTGACACTGCCGGTGTCATTGGCCCTGTAGTTTCGGTGTTGGCCTCGATTGCGGCCGCCGAAGCGATCAAACTCCTCACCGGCAAAGGCGAAATCAACCGGAACATGATCCACATCGACCTTTGGGACAACTCCTTCGAGGTCTTTGAGCTGGCTGGGCCTAACCCGCAATGCCCGGCTTGTGTTCAGGGTAAATATCGCTTCTTGAATGCGCAGGTACAGAGCCGTAGTGCCGTCTTGTGCGGACGCAATGCTGTGCAGATCAGTGCGCCCCACGCAAAAATCGACCTTTCAACTATCGCCCAACGGCTGCAAGCATTGGGTGAAGTGAGACAATCTCCCTATCTCCTCCAGGCCCGCATCGATGCCTACGAAATCACCCTGTTCTCTGATGGCCGGGCCATCATCAAAGGTGTCGATGATCCCGACGTGGCTCGTAGCATCTATGCCCGTTACATCGGGCTCTAAGCCGAACACTCCTCATTCATGCCCAGCCCCTTCATTCTCGCCACCCTCATTTATGCTACGCATCAGGGCAAAGTCCTGATGCTCTATCGCCACAAAGAGCCCAATCTCCATTTATGGATCGCGCCTGGTGGTAAAATCGACGCCCATGAATCCCCGCGTGAGTGTGCCCTGCGGGAATTGCGGGAAGAAACTGGTTTGCAGGCTAAAGAGCCCCAATTACGCGCCATTGTTACTGAGATATCGCCCATCCCCGACTGGCAATGGCTGATGTTCATTTATCGTGTCGAGGTGGAAAGCAGAGAAATTGTGGGGGACTTACGGGAAGGGCGGCTGCAGTGGTTCGATGTGGATGAAGTGCCTTCTCTCCCCATCCCCCAGGCCGATGCCATCTTTTACCCCTTCGTCATGGCGGCAGATGGCCCCCCTGTAGAACTGAAATTCGTTTACGATGCCCAACTTCGTCTAACACATTGGGAAAAAGTTACCATTGGTTCCTAACAAGAGCATGTCCCACCCCCTCCTGCCCCCGCCCCAGGTCATCGATACTCCTCAGGCCCTGACTACCATGCTCGCACAATTACAGGGTGTGCAACGCTGTGCCCTGGACACTGAAGCGAACAGTTTCTTTGCCTATTATCACCAGGTTTGCCTGATCCAGCTCTCGACAGAAGAGCAGGATTACATCATCGATCCCCTTGCCCTGCCCGATCTCGAAGCCTTCCGGCAATGGATCGAAGACACCGACATCGAATTCACCTTCCACGCCGCTGAAAACGATCTGCTTCTCCTTCACCGCGACTTTGGTTTTCGCTTCAGCAAAGTGTTCGATACCTTGTGGGCGGCTCGTATTTTAGGCTGGCAGCATCCCAGCCTTGCCGCCATTCTCGCCGAACACTTTCAGGTAAAATTGGACAAACGCTGGCAGCGTACCAACTGGGGCAAACGTCCTCTCGCCCCCGAACAACTGGACTATGCCCGCCTGGATACACATTTCTTGTTGCCGCTACGTGATCTTTTGGAAAAAGAACTCCGGCAACATCAGCGCTGGGAAGAAGCTCAGGATATTTTTGCCGAACTGACAGAGATACGTTGGGAAGAGAAGCCTCCACCGACATTTTGGCGCATCAAAGGGGCGCGTGACCTGCTCCCCCGCGAGCAGGCGGTTCTTGCCGCCGTCTTTGAGTGGCGTGAGGCGCAGGCGCAACGCCGAGACCTGCCTCCCTTCAAGGTGCTTCGTAATGAAATTATGCTGCAATTAGCGCAAATCCAGCCACAAAATTTGACAGAGCTCTTTCAAATACCGGGTTTTCCCCAGCGCATGCCCAACAGTGTGGCCAAACGCCTGCTACGGGCGATTCAACGAGGTCGCCAGGCAGCGCCACCGGCCCCTCTCCCCCGTGTCAGCAGCGGTACACCCCCCACCGAGCAGGAAATACACCTGTACGAACGCTTGCGAGCATGGCGCTCGCAGCGGGCGCAAAGACGGGGAGTCGAGTCTGATGTGATCTTGACCAACCAAAAACTCATGATCCTCGCCCGGACTCGCCCCCAAACCCTAAAGGAACTGCAAGCATTGCAGGTGATGGGCCCCTGGAAAACCAAAAACTACGGCCCCGAACTCCTCGAATTGCTGCAAAAATAATCGCCCATGCCCTGGACGAAAAATCGCGAAGGGAAGCCGTGGGCAGGGATCAAAGCGAGGGTGGGTGTTGCTCAGTACGGCTTTCGGCTTCGAGAAGATCGAGGTGTTTTTCCAGGGCATCTAGGCGGTCGCCTTGGGCGACAATAAGTTCGGCAAGAAAACCCACCAGGAAAAAGAGGAGTCCTGCCAAGGCCATCACCAGGGCCATCCAAAAAATCGGTCTTTTTTGGGTATGCTCCTGAAAAAACCAAAGATAAGCCAAAAACAGGAAGATAATCCCCGACAAGCTGAGGCTGGCCAGCCCTAATCCCCCAAAAAAGCGCATGGGGGCTTGCTGAAAGGTGAGGAGAAAGCGCACGACAAGGACATCGAGCAAAGAGATGGGGATGCGCCGGAAGCCAAAATGCGAGCGGCCGGCCTTGCGTGGATACCAGGTGGTCGGCACTTCACCCACGCGAAAGCCCTGATCGGCGGCGATGTGCAGCAAAAAACGATGCCAATCAGAACGCAGGGGCGGCAAGGAATGCATCACTTCGCGACGAAAGCCCTTGATCCAGTTGGCATCGTGGACATTCACATCGAAGAGGCGGCGGGTAACCATGTTGTAGACGGCAGATGCCAGCTCTTTTCCATCCGCGCGCCCCTGCCTCCACCCCGCCACCAGATCGTAGCCCTCCTGCAACCTGGCATAGAGCTTGGGGATGTCCTCGTCAGGGTGAGATTCAAGGTCTGCGGGCAGGAAGATGATGAAGTCGCCGCGGGTTGCGGCAAAACCCCGACGCAAGGATGCGGTCAAACCAAGATTGCGCCGGTTCTGCAGCAGGCGAATCCAGGGATACTTGGCCTGCCAGGCTTGAATGCGGGCGACAGTATCATCGCTGCTGCCGTCATCGACCATGACCAATTCACCCGCTACGCCCAGGCTGGCAAAGGCCTGGGCGGTACGCGTGACGAGTTCATCGATGTTGTCGGCCTCGTTGTAGGCCGGGATCAGCACAGAAATGGTGGGGGTGTCAGTCATGACCGGAGTCAGGTAGCCAGAGCTTCACGGAGACTTTGGACAATGGTATCCTGCTGTTCATCCGTGAGTTCGGCAAAGATGGGCAAAGAGATGACCTCTGCCGCCAGTTGTTCAGAGACGGGAAAACTGCCTGTTTCGAGCTCGAGAGCGCGGTAGGCTGGTTGCAAGTGCAGGGGGATGGGATAGTGCACACCGACGCCGATCCCTGCTGCCCGTAAACGCTCGACCACCCGGTCTCGCTCCGGCAGACGTACGACGTAGCAATGATACACAGGTGTCGTTTCGGGAAGATGCTGGGGCGTAATCAGGGAAGGGATGTCGGCCAGGAGTTCGTTGTAGCGGGCAGCGCGTTGGCGGCGTCCTTCGTTCCAGTCATCGAGATGAGGTAGTTTGACACTAAGGATGGCTGCCTGGAGGCCGTCAAGGCGATGCCCATAACCGAGTTCGGCATGTTCGTATTTGGAGGAACGGCCGTGGTCACGTAGGCTCCGCACCCGTTCGGCCAGGTGATCATCATTGGTGACGACAGCGCCACCATCTCCATAACAGCCGAGGTTTTTGCTGGGGTAGAACGAAAAACAAGCAGCATCACCGAGATTGCCGGCGCGTTTGCCGTTGTAGAAACTGCCATGGGCCTGGGCGGCGTCTTCGATGACCTTAAGGTTATATTTCCTGGCAATGGCGTTGATCTCGTCCATTGCCGCCGGCTGGCCATAGAGATGCACGGGCATGATCGCTTTGGTGTGGGGGGTGATGGCGGCTTCGATTTGGGCGGGGTCGATGTTGTAGGTGGTGGGGTCTACGTCGACGAAAATGGGGCGTGCTCCCACTTGTGAAATTGCCTCGCCGGTGGCAAAAAAGGTGAAGGGCGTGGTGATGACCTCATCGCCAAGGCCGATGTCATAGCCCAGGAGGGTAAGGAAGAGGGCCCCGGTACCACTGGAGACACCGATGGCATGTTTGACACCGCAATAGTCGGCAAAGGCTGCTTCGAAATCAGCAACTTCTTTGCCCATGATAAAGGCCGTATTGTCGATAACACGTTGGATAGCTTCGTCAATTTCGGGTTGGATACTTTTATACTGTGCTTTGAGATCTACGAGAGGAATAGGCATTGGAAAACCTCATGAATATGATGAAGATGCTGCTCGTAAGGTCATAACAGCATCTTCGAGAAATTAGAATTTTCAGCAATAGTGCAGCTCGTCAGGCCAGAACGGAACCTAACCGCGATGACACGGGTTGGTCACGATTACTGCAATGAGCGGTAACGAAATAGGGAGAGGGAATGGTGATGGCGATTCGCCAAAGCTTAAAGCCAGACAGGTCCCTCAATTCATCAAGATTCGAGGGAAACCGGCAAATCTGCGCCCAAATCATCGAGACGGTGTTCCAACTCACGGATTTTATCTTTGTGGGCGTCGATTTCATTTTGAATGTGCAGAGGCGGAAAAGCGCCATATTTGGCTGCTTCGGCCTCCAGACGGGCCAGATTGATGCGATAAGACTGCAACTGTTGTTGCCAAAGAGTCGCCTCTTGCTCGTGGCCGGCGGCGGCAATCTCTTGCACCGTGTGGTCTGCGACTTCGGCGTCGCTTTTGGCGAGGACATCGGCATTGTTCAGGAGCCATCGCCGTAAGAAGCTATTGCCGATGGCGACCTGACGCCCGACATCCAACCGTCGAGTATACCCTATGCTGGTCATGGCGTAAAGATACATGGAGGATTCATCCTCACTTACATCGAGCGCTTGGGCTAAATCCTCGGGATCTGTGCTGTTGACTTCGAGCAGATACAGCAAGATGTGCCGTTCCGCTGGGGAAAGGTGCTTGTAGGAAAGAGCGAAAAGAGCATTGAGCATGTTATCCAGCAAAATATCATCTTCGCCCGGCATGCGTAGGGTATGGTCATCCTGATAGAGATGGCTGCAAAGCCACTGCACAAGATAAGGATGATGATTCGTGTGCCACTGGATATGCCGCACGATATCTTCGCTTACCCGCACCGGCTGTGAGGATTGGGTTTGACGGATGAGGGCGGCACTTTCGGTCGGGCTCAGTCCGGCGAGATAGCGCGTGGTAAAGCCATAGAGGAAGGGTGAAGTTTCCCAGCTGTCACCCACCTGATCGATACGGGTAAAAGATTTGGTCGAAGCAAGGATGACACGCAGATTGGGAGGACGTTGTAAAGCGGCACGCAGGCGTCGTGTCAGCCCTTCTTCTTGGTGCGCCAAGGGAATGAGGACCTCTGGCTCATCGACAAGGAGTAATATGCGCAAATGGTGTTTCGTGGTCTCCCGCGCAATCGTTCGTAACAATTCGCGCACATCTGTCCCTTCCAACCCCTCGACATCGATACCCAGGGCTTTGAAACGTGCTGATTTTTCTTCGATGGCGTAAAAAAGCTCTTCGTCCAGATCTTTGCCTGTCTGGCAGCCCTGCATATCCCAGTAGATGGGGATGTAATCGGGCCCTGCTTCGACATCGAGCTGGCGCAGAAGCGAGGTTTTGCCCACACGGCGCGTTCCCACCAGCCAGAGGTAGTTGTTGGGCCCATGGAGTAGATGATGCCGCAGGCTGACATGGCCGTAAAAACGGTTGCCCGTCACCCAGCCGCCAACGATGTAGGGATTACGTGTGGATGTTGTCGACATGGTTTTCTCTCTCAGTTCCTTAGTTGTGGGTCTCGCCCAGCACGCCTTCACTTGCCTGTCGGACATCATTCAGGGTGATGTGATGGCGATTGTGATCAAGCATGATATTAACAGATTCCAGGCAAATCTGCTGAATTAGATGAGGCCGACCCCGGCTTTTCTTCCAAATAGCAGTGATAGCATCGTCATCCCATTCATAGAATCCGGCAACTGGCTCACGAATGAGCTGTTCGGTTTCCTGGCGATTCAAGGGTTTGATGGCGATTTCAACAAACATGTTGAACCAGGGAGACTCGACGCGATCCCAGGCCTTGCTGATTCTAACACCGGTTAAGACGACGCCGATATTTTGTGAAAATGAATCTTGTAGAATCCGGCGAAATTGCTGTTGCGTCAGAGAATCGTACGTACTGAGAATGTCGGCCTCGTCCAGTAAAAAGATCAAGCGAGGTTGTCGATGCAGGTGTTGTTGCAGGGCGGCGATGATCGTACGTAGATCTCGACGGAAGTGGCGGTCGGTGTAGGGCTGATCCGCGCCCAGACGGTGATAGAATAGGGTTTCCTCGGCCGGCGTGTGCGCAACACTATCAGCGACAGCTTCCAGTACGCCTTCGCATAAACGGTGGAAAAACTCCTCTTCTGGCCCTCCTTCGAGATCGATAAGGATGGGAATAAAACGATATTCGGGATCACGTTTGCGCAACAAACGGCGTTGAATTTGATACAACAAGGAGGTCTTGCCAATACGGCGTTCACCATGGATGATGAGATTGTTATGATAAAGGGTAGCCTCGATGTCGTTGAGTAACGCCTGGCGGCCAAAAAACA
>JAADFV010000052.1 GCA_013152695.1 Chloroflexota bacterium
ATCCTCATGCCAGTGGCTTCCACCCGGCCCCATACCCCCTGTCCAACCGGCATTGCCGACCAAGACGTTGAGCATGATGATGGCCAGACCGTTGTAATAGCCATTGGTGTGCTGGACGGGGCCACGATAGAGGTCGACAGCAGCGCGTTTGCCATGGCTGGTGAATTCGCGGGCGACTTCCTCGATTTTACGTACGGGTATGCCGCAGATTTCCGACCATTCTTCCATGCTATGGGCCATGGTCTCTTCTTTGTAGAGGAGGAAGGCGGACTTGTAGGCAATGCCATTGACCGTGCCTTCAGCAAAAAGATCGCCTTCCACGGCGTTATCACTGTCGTTAGGATCGAAGGCAACCAGGGTTCCGCCTTGACTGGTGACAAAGCCATCGATGTCATCCAAACCTGCTTCTGCCGGACGCAAGAGGCTGACGGGCTTACCGTTTTCGATCTTGACCAGCCAGGTGGCATTACTCCAACTGGTTTCGCCATCTGCACTGGCGGCGGCTTTGTTGCTGTTGAGCAGATATTGTGTGTCGTAGCGCTCGTTTTCCACGATCCAGCGCCCCAGGGCGAGGGCGAGGGCCGCGTCTTGGCCGGGCTTGACGGGGAGCCACCATTTTGCCTTGGCCGCGGTTTTGCTTAGGCGGGGATCGACCACAGCCATCTTCATGTTGCGATAGGTCAATGACCAGGTGACCAGCTCACTCATAGGCGTGGGGCCGAAATTGGCCTCGAAGGCGCCGGTACCGAAGAAGATCACCATCTCGGCATTGGCGAAATCGGGTTTGAGATGATGTTTGCCACCGCTCCACTTACCATTGCCCTTGTACTGATTGGTCATTTCTCCAAAGGCGATGTGGTGGGACTGTTCGCAGATGGTAGTGTGTTCGTACCAGTTGACGGAGCCAAAGGCATCCTTCAACCAGCGTTTGGCAAATTCCTTGCGCCCGTGCTCGATCCGGCCGGCCTGGAAGACGAACTGGTTGTTCTTCGGGCCCAGATCGGGGTGGTCGGGATCAATGAGCAGGTCGAGATGGTCGGCGTGTTTGGCCTTGAAGTCGTCCAGGGTCATGTCACCACTGGCGACGGCCATGCCGTCGGCCTTGAGCGCTGCCATGAGTTCGGGATCCTGCACAGCCCAAATTTCCTTCAGGCCCGGGGTCTTGGAACCATCGGCAAAGGTGCCGCCGTTGACGATTTCGTTGATGGCCTGCTCAAAAGGAATGACTTCCCATTTGTTTTCGCCACGTTTACCTGCCCGCTTGAGTACTTTGGTAATGCGGTAGGCATCGTAAAGGCTTTGTACGCCGGCCTGTCCTTTGGGACAGAGTTTGGCATCCACAGGCGCGGCCTCGGCCGGCGCCGTCTCGTACTCCAGATGGGGCAGCATGTTCATGGGGCTGTAGGGGTTGCCGTCGATCTTGACCAAGACCCCATCTAGAATTTTGCCCTTGATGGTACAGGCCGTGTGACATTGTAAGCAGACACTGTAGATGATGTTTTCTGGTTTGTTCAGGGGGTAGCCGCCTGCCGCCTCGAGGCCGCTGTAATGCTGGCTGTATCCTGCTACCTGCTGGAAGGCACTATCGACGGCGGAAGCAACGGCTAACGAGCCACCTACAACAGCAGTTGTCTTGATAAAATCACGTCGTGTGATCAGGTTTTCACTGAGAGCGTCATGTAAAGTATCTTTGATACTCATAGATCAGGCCTCCTTCCCTACTTGGGGTTTGATGGGCAAGAGGGCATAGCCGATGGCATACAGGGCCATGCCAAATCCGATAATGCCAAAGGACAAGAACCACTCCATCGCACTGGGAACATATTGGGTGGTCATGCGAGGCGAAGGAACAGCTTCTATGAGCCCTTTCAATTCTGGCACAGAAAGCGGAGGGATGACGATGTTCAAACGCACACCTACAAAGGCGAGGACAATAGAAAGACCGGCAATTCCTACCCAGAGAGGGTTGCTGCGGGTGCGTTTCCACCAGAGCAAGACGATGGGAACCACCATACCCAGACCCACCTGGCCAACCCAAAAGACGTACCAGAAGGGGCCGGTCATGGTCTTGAGCAGAGGTGTGACGGCGTCAGGCACGGCGCCGTACAAAGCAATGGAGTATTCGGCAAAGGTGAACAAGACGTCGAGAAGAGTGAGGGCAAGGACCAGTTTACCCAAATCCTCCACGAGAGAACGATACTCTGCCGTGCCGCGGTTGGGGGCGAGGAAGGCGTAAATGGCCAGAAGCAAGCCCCCACCAGAGACCAAAGCCGAGACCAGGAACAGCAGGGGGAAAAGGCCACTATGCCAGGCCGGCCGTGCCGAAATGACACCAAAGAGGGCGCCGACACCGCCATGGAACATGATCGCCAGAGGAACACCAATGGTGCCTAACACTTTGACAACCTTCATGTCTTGTTGGCGCTTGGCGGCCGAGGTGTCTTTGCTCCCCAAAGCGAGGATGCGACTGATAGTGCCGGTAAGGCCACGTTTGTTCCCCCAAAGGACGAAGTCCTCGCGGGTTTCGAACCAGAATTCGAATAGCAGAAGTACGAAATAGGCGGTGTAGAGCCACACCATCCAGGCCATCATCGAACGGAAATTAGGCCGGGTGTAGACTTCGTAAAAGCGCTCCATGTGGCCCAGATCGAACCAGATGAAGAGCAGAGCCATCAAGAGTGAGATCAATGCAGTGAAGAGAGCTAAGCGTGCAATGGGGCGAAAGCGCTCGACACCGAAAGCATAGACCAGGGAAGAAATGAGAAAGGCACCGGCAGAAAGGCCGATAAAGTAGATGTACATGGCCACCCAAAGGCCCCAGACGATCAACTCGCCGTAATTAGCCATGAGATGACCAGCAGTCAGGCGCCAGTAGAGCCCTACCAGCCCGATCGCCATCAAAATGATGGCTACAACCCAATAAGCAACAGCTAATCCTTTATTTTTCATGGTTGCCTCCCTATGACAGGTAGAAAATCTTGGGGCTGGTGCCTAGTTCTTCTTTCAAGCGGAAGCTGTAGCGTTCCCGCAACATTTCCGAAACCAGGCTGTCAGGATCGTTGAGATCGCCAAAATAGCGAGCCCGACCGATACAATCATTGATGCAAGCAGGCAGCAAGCCCTCGTGCAGGCGCTGGATGCAGAAGTTACATTTGCGCACATTGCCGATGGGGGATTCATCCTCAGTGCGCACCCGTTCTTCACCGTATTCGAAGGTTGGTGCCGTCTCGTAAGGTGAAATCATGGGTGTGCCGTCGCCGTAGAACTCACCGTAGTCAAAAGTTCGGGCGCCATAAGGACAGGCTGTGATGCAGTAGCGGCAGCCGATGCAGACATCGTAATCGATGACGACGATCCCTTCTTCGTTCTGCCAGGTAGCACCGACGGGACAGACGTCGACACACGGGGGTTCCTCGCATTGCATGCAGGGGCGGGGCAGGAAAACCTCGCGCACGTTGGGATAAGTCCCCACTTCTTCTTTGAGCACGACCGTGTAATTGACTCCGGGCGGCGTCTTGTTTTCGGCTTTGCAGGAAACCGTACAGGCATCGCAGGCGACACACTTGGTCAAATCAATGACCATGCCCCAACGACGTTCGCTGGGCGGTTTCTGCAAAGCTCGTTCCAAGTCGTGCAGCATGCGGACGATGGCATTTTCCATCTCCATTACGACAGGAACGTAAGGCATAGGACATCCTCCTGATAAAGAATTGAGTGGTTGAATCTTAAACCCTAACAGCCAAAATCCGGTTCGTCCGGCAGTGGTGTAGGGGTAGGACCGGGAGTAGGGAGTGGGTGTTGAGAAATCCAATCCTGGTAGGCGGCATAGCCTCCTTCCAGGTGATATGCTTTGCTGTAACCTAGCTCGTGCAGAATCAGCATGGCGTGGGTAGAGCGTTTTTGCGAGTGGCAATAAAGGAGAATCGGCGTCAGTTTGCTGCTGGGCAGCTCGTCCAGATGATGGAGGAGTTCGCGCAGGGGAATATTGATGGCGCCTTCGATGTGACTTTTGGCGTATTCTTCCGGCGTACGCACATCGATTAAAAACCAGTCTTTTGCCTGATTGACCTCATCTTGCAGAAAACGTTCTACAGGCAGACGGTAGCGGTGAGCTGGCAGATGCGTAAGATAATCGTCGGCTACGGCGGCGATGTTGGCCTGTTCGAAGAGTTCCCAGGCTGTATTATCGCTAGGATTGACTTGTATCGCCTGGCGGGCCAGGTCTAGCGCTTGTTGGAAGTTGGCGGTGGCGTAGGCATCTTGGCCTTGGCGAACCAGGTCCCAGTAGGTTTGGGTATCAACTGTGGCCGCTGGGGCCGGCGTGGTCGTGGCCGGTGCCTCTTTTTGGCAGGCTACCAAGACGACGAGAAGAAATGTGACGAGTAGCAGGAAGGAAAGGTGGTTCCGGCGGAACATGAGAGGAGAGCAAGGTGAGAGTGGAGAGGGCGGGAGTAGGAAGATGCGAATCTGTGGTGAGGAGGTCGTATTTTGCGCTGTACCAGGGACTATCGACTATCGACTAAGGACTATCGACTAAGGACTATCGACTAATAAAAAAAGATGGTCACATCCTGATAGACATGGCCATCTCCTTTGCAAGTTGGCAGGCGACAGCGTTTCCGCTGCCACCCTATCGGCCCAATCACCCTGGGTAAGCAGTACTGACCTGTAGGCAAAAAGGCTCGGAGATGTAACTTGAATTACATCTCTATTTTCGCGCCAAACCCACCCCGCCGGTAGCAGGAAATGCTTGACTGTTTGTCAGCAAATGCATGACAATTTTCTTCCCCTTGTCGGGGAATTCCCTGACAAGGACTCTATTCTTCTCCCCTAAGTACAAACAAATACGCCTTAAACTGTCATTCTGAGTGGCTTTTTGAAGTCAACACACAGCAAATGGATACGAATATCAATACGAAAAGGCTCATTACGGTGCCACTTCTAGCGAAGAATCTAGCGATTTATTTGCCGCTAGACCCTTCACTAGCGTTTCGTGTTCACGTCAGTTGTGCATTCGACCCGTTCAGGGTGACACATTGTGTTTTCTAGTCCCACTATACTTCTGTGTTTGCGCTTAGGCTCGTAATTTCCCGTTCTTGGAACCAACAAGGTCTTGTTTGGATTTACGGTGCTTTTTGCGAGAGATTATTGTCGATTCGTTAGGATTCGCGATCTAATAGCCCCAAATCGAGGGCATAACGCACCAATCCCGCCCGGCTCCGTACCCCTAACTTCTGCATCAAGCGCGATTTGTAGGTCTCTACTGTTTTCACGCTCAAATTGAGCATGGCCGCGATCTCGCGGTTACGGTGGCCCAAGGCCACCAGACGAAACACCTCTGCTTCGCGCTCGCTCAACTGATGATAGCGTTCCTCTTTGGCGCTCATGGGCGGTGCTTGTTCTTTGGTCTCTTCATGGAGACGATCTTCGAGCAGGATCTTGGTATGTTGGGGGTGGAGATAGACCCCACCATCATACACAGCCCGAATTGCCGTCAGCAGTTCCTCACTGGCTGCCTGTTTGAGCACATAACCGGCCCCACCCGAAGCCAGCACCTGTCGCAAATATTCGGCATCATCGTGCATCGTGAGTACCAAGACCTTGCTGTCCGGCGCTTGTTCGCGTAATTGTTTCAGGGCTTCCAGACCATTGCATTTGGGCATGTTGATGTCCAGCAAGACCACATCGGGGCGTAAGGCCACAACTTGACGTACACAGCTAAGGCCATCCTCTGCCTCGCCCACAACTTTCATCTGAGCCTGAGCATTGAGTAGCGCCTTGAGACCGGCGCGAAGAACAGCGTGGTCATCGGCCAGTAAAATTCGAATCGAATTCATCGTCGTTAACTGTAAGATTACTCTGTCATTCGAGCTTATTCGCTGTCAATCACCGAGCATATCTTCAGCCCAGGATAAGGCGGCCATCGTTGCAGGAAAGCCGATCGTAGGCATGCCCAATAACACAGTCTGGCGGATCTCATCGGCGGTCAAACCGGCAGCGAGGGCCTTACGGACATGGGCATGCACCGCTCCTTCGTGTTGTAAGGCGACAGCCATTCCCAGCTTGACCAATGCTCGCTGCTTTTCATCGAGGGGGCCACTGCTATGAACAGCGGCGCCGAGTCGATCGTATGCTTCCCAAATTTCGGAATACTGGGCACGAAATTGCTGGTAAGATTGGGGAAGAGAGGCCATCATGTTGCTCCTAAGGGGTGTCAAGACGAATGAAATTGAACTAAATAGGGTTGAAGCAAGCATAACAAGGATGGAGGGTTAAAGCAAGTAAAGAATGCGATCTTGCAATTAAGGGGTAAGCTTGACCTGCATCTTCCTTGCATTTCTCGGTTTTTGGCAGTATAATGGGAATATAAATTCCATTTTGGGGGAATGCGCAGCGTTAATGTGGTTAGCTTTAACGTTGCTCCAATTCGTTCGAGAGATTTTGAAGATAGAATTTGGATAAGCGCCCTTCGTTTTCATATTTGCCTTACATTGAATCGAGGTTTTCATGAAAGAGATCACATCATCTAATCCTACCGAAGAGATTTCCGAGTTTTTTGCGCAGCTACCCCACGATGATCCTGCCTTTGGCCGGGCCGTGAGAATCATGCGGGTACCACCGGGTGAGTGTGTTGCCAAAGCAGAGGACATGGAGAAATATGTCTATATTTTGATGAGTGGTCGTTTACAGCTGGTGGCCACCAGTAAAGAAGGTCGGAGTCTGGTTGTCTCCACTTTGGGGCCGGGTTCCGTTTTTGGGGAGGGGGCAATACTTGATTTGGGAGAACCACTCAGTATTTGTGCTCAGGCGATTGATCCTTGTGTGGTGTGGCGCTTGACGGCTGAGCAAGCTTTGACATTTACCAACCAGCATCCCATTTTGGGGTTGGGAATGTTGCGCACCTTTGGCCGACGCCTGGCTCAGGTCGAAAATCGTTTGGAAGATGTGGCCTACAAACGCCTACCCGAGCGCCTTGCTCATGAGCTGCTACGACAACGAGATCTGGCAGGCAGTGATGAAATCCGGGTTAGTCATCAGGCTTTGGCTGACTCTTTGGGCACCTATCGCGAAACCATCAGCGCCATCCTGCGCGACTTCAAGAAGGAACGTTGGGTTGAATTGGGTTACCGGCGGATCACGCTAAGGGATCCTCAGGCTTTAGCAGACATGGCGAATTACCAAAGCGAAATTATCTCTTAGGGTGTTTTTCCTTTTATCTCACTTGCCCAAGCTGTTGATCGACAGACCCTATAATGCTTCCGAGTGAGTTTATTGTTCGGATGGAGCGATTTCTGGGGGAGGAGGCGCAAGATTTCTTGCATAGCCTGACCCAGGCTCCCAGGCAAGGGTTACGCGTCAACACCCTAAAGATCGCTGTAGATCAATTTCAGGAACGAACAGAGTTCAAATTAAAGCCTGTCCCCTGGTGTCCGGAGGGCTTCATTGTGGAAATGAACGAGGAGGGAACGCCTGGCCGACACCCTGATCACGCGGCGGGGCTGTATTATTTACAGGACCCCAGCGCTATGGCGGCGACGGTATTACTGGAGCCGCAACCTGGTGATATTGTTTTGGATATGGCAGCGGCACCAGGCGGTAAATCTACCCATATCGCCGCTCGCTTGCAAGGACAGGGCTTGTTGGTGAGCAATGAATGGGTACGTGGGCGCGTGGCGGCCCTGATCGAGAATACAGAACGCCTGGGGATCAGAAATATGCTGGTTATGAATGCGTCGCCTGCTCGCCTGGCACAACATTGGCCGGCCCAATTCGATCGTATCTTAGTGGATGCGCCTTGTTCGGGCGAAGGAATGTTTCGCAAGTCTGCAGCGGCGCGAAGGGCATGGCGTCTTGATTCGGTACGAGGAAATGCCAAACGCCAATTGAAAATCCTCAGCAGCGCTGCCCAGATGCTACGTCCTGGTGGACGCCTGGTGTATGCTACTTGTACTTTTGCCCCTGAGGAGAATGAGGAAGTGATTGCCCGCTTCTTACGACAACATCCCGACTTTTCTCTCCTAGAGCCTGATTGGCAGCCAGGTTGGGACAGAGGACGAGTTGAGTGGGTGTCGCCGGAGCTGGCGGAGGGGGCGCCGCTTGAGCGGTGTGTACGAATCTGGCCGCATCGGGCGCCAGCAGAGGGACATTTTTTGGCGGCTCTGCATAAGGAGGGCGATGCCCAGCCTCTTTTTTTGCCCTCTCCCCGTAGCGAACTATCTCCCTCCCTCAGCTCCCAACTACGCCCATTTTGGCAAGAAGTTCTGGGGCAGGATTTACCCCGACAGGGCTGGGCGCAATATGGTGATTGGTTGCACCTCTTACCGGTAGCTCCCGATTTTTGGGGCACGGTCCGGCCTGTACGGGCTGGATTACGACTGGGTAAGGTGTCGGGTGGACGTTTTACACCGCATCATGCCCTCGCCTTGGCGCAAGCTTTCGGGCAGGGACGGGTGGTGCTGGATTTGGCGCGGGATTCGACAACACTACTGGCCTACTTACGG
>JAADFV010000053.1 GCA_013152695.1 Chloroflexota bacterium
ATCGCAAAAGCACCTTTGCCACAGCGCCATCTGGCCGAAATTGCTCGCCCTCTCTTGGTGCACGAAAAGCCCTGCTCCAAGAGGCGCGTCCGCGGCATTTGGCAAATGAAGCGTGCCCACGACCAAGCCGGGTTCACCCGGCGCCATTTTTAGCCCTGCGGTTCACCGCCGGGCGTTCCCCGGCCGTCCCGCCTCCCCACCGGCAAACGCGCCCTGGCTGACCACTGCTCACGAGCCACATCCGTGATGCGACGGTTTAGCGTTAGCTGAATAGAGGGTCGGCTCTTCGGGATGGGCCATTTGTACCAACCTATTTCTCTGGGGATGGGCTGTTTGTCCTAGATAAGACAAGACGCATGGCTCAAGACCATTTTTCTTCCTTATGCTAAGATGACTGTGTTGGGATTGTATAGTACTGGACTTTGACGTCTTTTCTTTTGACACGAATTTTCACGAATTGCACGAAAAATTTGGCAGATAATTCGTGTCAAAAAACGCGTTGCCAAACCGTAAGCTTGATTTTCGTCAGACCCCAGTATAGTAGATGACCTTCGTGCCTGCCACGCTTGATGCCTGGCATATCGCTTGTTTCAGTTATCCCACTCACAGCTTTTCCCTATCGAGGAGGGGACACCATGCAAAATTGGAAACGTTTCTTTATCGTTCCTGGGCTGTTGCTCGTGGTGGTCATGTTAGCGCTGGCTGCCTGCGGTGGCGCCGCTACGCCAGCACCGACCGCACCGACACCAGCTCCGGCAGAACCCACGAAAGCGCCGGCGGAGCCAGCAGCCACACAGCCACCCGCCGTCACCGCACCGACCACATTGCGGGTAACCTTCGCCTGGCCTACCTTCATCGATCCCGCCGTAGGCAATGATTACTCCAGCTCCTCTGCAATGCTCAATCTGTATGACTCGCTGGTTTTCCCCAACAAGGATGGCGGCGTGGATCCCTGGCTGGCTGAATCATGGGAGACTTCGGCAGATGGCTTGACCTGGACGTTCAAGCTTCGCCAGGGAGTGAAGTTCCACGATGGCAGCGCCCTGACCGCCAGCGACGTCGTCTACAGCATGCAACGATTGCAGAACATCGGCGAAAGTTTTGCCTACATGTTTGATAATGTCACAGGTGTTTCCGCATCCGATGATCAAACAGTCGCATTTACGCTCTCGCAGCCCAGTGGTCTCTTCCTCCTGAGCCTGGTGCGCCTTTACGTCCTCAACGAGAACCTTGTCAGAAGCAATACGGCAACTGAGGGCTCTTATGGCGACAATGGCGACTATGGCAAAAATTGGTTGCTCACCCATGATGCCGGATCGGGCCCCTACACCGTCAAAGAATTCCCACTTGAAGAGTACCTTTTGATGGAGAAGAACAAGGCCTGGTGGGGTAATTTTGCCGCCAATGCCCCGGATGAAGTGCGATTCATCGCCACGACCGAGACCGCCACAGTTCGTACTTTGATGAGTGATCGCCGCCTGGAGATTAGCGATCAATGGCAGACCGTTGCGGGACTCAAAGCGCTAGATGGGATTGCAGGCATCGGTATCGCCGCCATACCCACGATGTCGGAATTCTACTTCATGATGAATACAAAGATAGCGCCTACCGATGACATCCACTGCCGCCGGGCGATGTCTTATGCCTTCGACTACGACACCGCCGTAGGACTGGAATGGTCGGGCACCCAGCAGTCGCAAGGCCCCGTTCCCATCACCCTCGCCGGTCACGATCCGAATGTCTTCGTCTTCTCTCACGACCTGGATAAAGCGAAGGCAGAATTGGCTCAATGCCAATATGCGAATGAACTCGATCAGTATCCCGTGGAAATTCACTGGATATCAGAAGTGCCTGACGAGGAGAAATTCGCCCTGCTTTTCCAGGCCAACATGGCCGACATCGGTGTTTCGGTCAAAGTGGTTTCGACACCATGGCTAAGCGTTGTCGAAAACATGAGCAAGCAGGAAACCAGCCCGCATGTCGTCACGATCTATGTCTCTGCTGATCTACCTGACGCCGGCGTCATGCTCAATCAGCGCTACAGTTCCGTGACCGCCGATCAATGGTTACAGAACGAGTGGTTGCTTGACAAGGACTTCGACGCCAAAATTGCCGATGCTCTTGCTACAGTGGATCAAGACGAACGCTATGCCAAATACTACGAACTTCAGAACACCATCGTGGGCTTGGCTCCGTCCCTCTTTATCTACGACCAAGTCGAAAAACATGCTGTACAGGAGTACGTAGATTGGCCGGCGGCTCGGGGTGAATCAAGCCCAATGATGGGATACTACTTCTTTGCCCCGCAGATTGGGGTGAATCCGGCGCAATAGTCTGCTGCATAGCCGTCAACACTAAGAATCCTGGTGCAACGTACCCGATATTGCCTCCATAGACAGTCCTTACCGATGTACGTTGCACCCCATCTTGCCTGATTCCCTCATAGAGCCATCTTCATGAAGTTTTTGCCATTCATCGGTAAACGAGCCTTTCACTCAATCTTCGTATTGCTCGGTCTTTCGATAGTCATTTTCCTCATCGCCCGAGTCATGCCTGGAGATCCGGCTCGGGTTGCAGTGGGCGCTCGAGCCCCAGATTGGGTTGTGGAGAACATCCGAGAGCAAATGCACCTGAATGAACCGCTGACGGTGCAATACTTCTATTGGTTGCGAGATGCCTTGCATGGCGATTTCGGCATCTCCCTGGTCACTCGACGCAATGTGGCACAAGATATTCTGGAATTTTTTCCCGCTTCCCTCGAACTCGCTCTCTTCACACTTCTCATCTCTGCTGGACTGGGCATTGCCCTGGGAACCCTCTCAGCCTGGCATAAGGATAAGCTCATCGATAACATCGTGCGTATCCTTTCGTATATGGGGGTGGTGACGCCTTCCTTCGTGTTCGCTATCCTCTTCTTACTGCTTTTTGGCTATCTCCTGCATTGGTTCCCCACCCTGGGCCGACTGAGTGAAGGTGTTGCCAGGCCGCCGCGGGTGACCGGCTTCATGACTGTCGATTCCCTGCTTGCCGGGAATTTCGCGGCATTGTTCGATGCCCTCAAACATCTTGTCTTGCCGGCTCTTGCCCTGGCCATGGGCTCTATGGCTCAGGAAGCGCGCATCACTCGGGCCAGCATGTCGGAAAATCTGAACAAGGACTATATCGCCGCCAGCCGAGCTTTTGGCATCCCCGAACGCACGGTGATGGGCCGATTTCTCCTCAAGCCCTCTCTCATACCCACTATCTCCATCATCGGCCTCGATTTTGCCGCCAATTTTAGCAATGCCTTTCTCGTCGAGCTCATCTTCGTCTGGCCGGGGCTCTCGCGCTACGGCATGAACGCCATCTTGCGCAAAGACCTAAACGCCATCTCTGCGGTGATTCTGGTTTTGGGCGTCGTCTTCATCGTCGTGAACATCGTGGTGGATATTACCGTCGCTCGCTTAGACCCGCGTATCGGCCTGCGCACTGCCAGCGGCGAATAACCTTCCACATCTCTCATCTCCTGACAAAGCCCACCCCATGACGCAACAAGTTAGCGAACTACCGTCGGGCCTGACCGCCCAACAGCTCAAACAACTCGAACGCGATAGCAGACGAGAGAATATGGGCAGAGCGTGGTACAAATTCTCACGCAACCCCCTGTCGCTTGTCGGAGCGGCCACCATCCTTCTGGTCGTATTGCTGGCCATCTTTGCCGCCTACGTCACTCCCTACCCGGATCACGCCACCAAACCATTCACCGACTTCGCCAACGCCAGCCAGGCACCCAGCCGGGAACATCTCTTTGGCACCGATGAGATCGGTCGAGACATCTTTAGCAGAACCATTTTTGGACTTCGCTTCTCCCTGTCTATGGGCATTATCGTGCTGGTGCTGGTTGTACCGGTGGGCGTATTGCTGGGACTTGTCGCCGGATACTTTCAAGGCACGCGTATCGATACGATCATCATGCGCATCACCGACATCTTCCTCTCGGTGCCATCTTTGATCCTGGCCTTAGCCATTGCTTCCATTCTGGAGCCCAATCTCTCTCATTCTATGATCGCCATCTCGTTGATGTGGTGGCCCTGGTATACCCGCCTTGTCTACGGACAGACAAGCGCTTTGCGCAACGAGTTCTTCGTCAGCTCGGCCGAGGTAACCGGCGCCAGCACAGCACACATCCTCTTCCGCGAAATTTTGCCCAATACGATCTCCTCTATCTTTACCAAGATGAGCCTGGATATGGGCTGGGTGATCATCATCGGCGCCTCGCTGAGTTTTGTGGGCCTGGGCGTGCAGCCTCCCAAGCCGGGATTGGGCACGATGGTGGCCAGCGGTGCCAAATATCTGCCCGACCAGTGGTGGATATCGCTATTCCCGGCATTGGCGATTGTCGTCGTTGTCCTGGGATTTAACCTCTTCGGCGATGGTCTGCGTGATCTCTTTGCTGCCGAGGAGGTGTGACATGGCGACAACACCATTGTTACAAATCAGGGATCTACGCGTTGGCTTCAAAGTGTATGGGGGAAAGCTGAAAGTCCTGGATGGCATTGACTTTGCCGTGCAGAAGGGAGAGAAAGTGGGTCTGGTGGGTGAAACCGGCTGCGGTAAAACCACCACCATGAAGGCCATTCTCCGTATTCTGCCTCAACCGCCCGCCACCATTGACAGCGGTGAAGTCCGCTTTCGTGGCCAGGACCTGCGTCATTTGAAGGATAAAGAAATGCGAAATGTGCGCGGCCAAGGCATCTCCATGATCTTCCAGGACCCCACCGCTGCCCTCAACCCCGTGTTCACCATCGGCCAGCAGCTCGAACCGGTGATCAAACACGCCTCGCCAGAAAACAACCGGCTCCCTCGCAAACTCATTCATCAAAAAGCCATCCAGGCCCTCAAGGATGTCGCTCTGGCCGATCCCGAACGGTTGCTCAACGCGTATCCCGTCCAACTCAGTGGCGGCATGCGCCAGCGCGTGTGCATCGGCATGGCTCTGGCCACCCATCCCGAACTCCTCATCGCCGACGAACCCGGCACCTCCCTCGATGTCACCATCCAGGACCAGGTCTTGCGACTCCTGCACCAATTAGTCGAGCAACGCAACAGCTCCGTTATTCTCATCACCCACACCTTGGGCATCGTCCGCCAGATGACCGACCGCCTCTATGTGATGTATGCCGGAAACATGGTGGAGGTGGCTCCAACGCCCAGGCTTTTCAGCAATCCCTACCATCCCTACACACAAGGGCTCATGGAGGCCGTACCCAAGCTTACGGGAGGAGGCGTTGCCCATGGTATCCCGGGCCGTATCCCCAGCTATCTGCATCCACCCACCGGCTGTCGCTTCCATAGCCGTTGTCCTCAAGCCATGGACATCTGTCAACAGCAGAAACCCGGCTTCTACGCCGTCGAAGGAGATCATCAGGTGGCCTGTTTTCTTTACGATCAGTTCCCCCGGGCAGCTTCCGCGTCTGCACAGAAGGAGGCGCTGTCATGACCGACGAAATCCTCACCATCACCGACCTGAAAAAGCATTTTGTCATCGGCCATGAAGGTGTTATCCACCGCACCCCAATCACCGTAAAAGCAGTCGATGGCATCTCCTTCACCTTGCGCAAGGGCGAGACCTTCGGCCTCGTAGGAGAGTCGGGTTCAGGGAAAAGCACGGTGGCCTACATCACTGTCGGCATGTACCACCCCACTTCGGGTTCCATCCATTTTCAGGACGACGATTTGTATGCAGACCCGAAAGGCCGCTCGCAGATGCACAAAAAGGAGATTCAAATCGTCTTCCAGGACCCAGGCTCCTCCCTCAACCCCCGCCATACCATTAAAAACATCCTCGATCTGCCGTTGCGCATCCATCAGCCCCAAAAGAACCGCCTGGAAGAGATCGTGCGCTTGTTGAATCTGGTGGAGCTGCCCCTCGAATATCTGCACAAATATCCCCGCCAATTGAGCGGCGGTGAAAAACAGATCGTGGCTATTGCCCGCGCTTTGGCGACAGATCCTTCTATCATCATCCTCGATGAGCCCACCTCGGCCCTGGATGTCTCCATTCAGGGAAAAGTCATCAACTTACTGATCCGTCTGCAACAAGAATTCGACCTTTCCTACCTCTTCATTACCCACGATCTCAGCCTCATGCGCAACGTCGCTTCACGAGTGGCGATCATGTATCTGGGCAAGATCTGTGAGGTAGCTGAGGCCGCGGAATTCTTCGAGAGGCCCCAGCATCCTTACACCCAGATGCTGCTCTCCTCCATTCCTGTACTCACCGAAGAAGAAGAGGCGATCAAACCGGCCAAAGTCGAATCCCGAGGCGAGATTCCCAGTCCAGTCAACGTTCCCCCCGGCTGCAGTTTTCATCAACGCTGCCCTTACGCCATGGAAATATGTGAGCGGGTGGACCCGGTTTCGGTGGAGACTGGACCGGGGCACACCGTTCGCTGCCATCTCTTCCAGCAACCCTCGCCGTCAGGGCAGTCATCCCGGCCGAATAACTAAACCCCGCCAGACAAACAACACTCGACTATTTATGGAGCTGAGCGATGGATTCCCTTAAAGTGATGTTCTTAGACCCTGTTGGCAGCGCTGATTATGATGATTTTATGGCGGACTGGATCAAAGAGTACAAATATCCTGCTACCGAAGCCCATGTCACTTCGTTAGACAGCGCCATTGGCCCCATCACCAACCTGGAGTATCGCACCTATGAAGCCATCGTCACGGCCGAGATCGTGCGGGCTACCCATCAGGCTGCACAAGAAGGCTTCGATGCCATGGTCATCGGCTGTTTTTATGACACGGCTCTGCATGACGCCCGCGAGATATCCGGCGACATGATCGTGGTGGCGCCCTGTCATTCCTCCATCGAAACGGCCTTGACCCTGGCAAACAGCTTCTCGATCCTCGTGGGCCAATACAAATGGGTGAATCAGATGCGCAACACCGTGCGGCACTATGGCTACGGAGACAAGCTCATGTCCTTCCGCCAGCTCGATATGAATGTCCTGGAATTTCAGCAGGACCATGAGCATACCCGCAGTCGTTTGATTGCTGCCGGTAGACAGGCTGTGGAAGAAGATTACGCTGAATCCTTGATCTTAGGGTGCACCCTCGAAACCGGCTTCTACAAAGAGCTGGAGGCAGAACTGGGCGTGCCGGTTATCGATCCCTCGATTGCTGCCTTCAAAGCAGCCGAACACGCCGCCCTCTTGCAGAAACAATGCGGCTGGAAACCCAGTCGCAAATGGGGCAGCGAAGCGCCCCCAGGCGACGAGCTGGCCGAATTCGGTATTTTCAATAAGCCTTACAACTTCGGCAACAGAATTGTTGTCCCCCGCGCCTGAGCTGTACAACGAGCGGTTTTCAGACGATCAAAGCCCAAGGTGACGACGGGTCACTTTAACCTCAAATTATCATTCATTGTAACCAACTCAGGAGGAAATATCGTGACAAGAGTAGCTACCGATATTGGTGGGACCTTCACGGACCTTGTCTGTGTGAACGCAGACGGAACAGTGAGCACGGCCAAAAGTCACACGACGCCTGACCAATTTGAGCAGGGGGTCATGGATGTGATCACGGCCGCTCAACTCACCCCCAGCCAGTTCATTTCCTTTGTGCATGGCACCACCATCGTCATCAACGCCATCACCGAGCGCAAGGGGGCCAAGACGGCCCTCATCACCAGCCAGGGCTTTCGCGATGTCCTGGAGATCGGGCGAGGTAACCGCCCGGACTATTTCAATCTCGAATACCAGAAGCCTCAGCCTTTCGTGCCGCGCTATTTACGGCGTGAAGTGCCCGGTCGCATCAGCTACAAAGGGATCGAAAGCAAGCCTCTGGATTTATCCGCTCTGTCCGACATCCTTGCCGATTTCCGCACCGAGGGTGTGGAAGCCATCGCCGTGTGCCTGCTTAACTCCTATGCCAACTCTGCGCATGAGGAAGCTGCCGTCCAGCAGATCAAGGCCCTCTGGCCCGGGGTCTCAGTGGTCGGGTCTTATCAGATCACGCGGGAATGGCGCGAGTATGAGCGGACGAGCACTGCGGTTTTGTCGGCCTATGTCCAGCCTATTTCCCACCGCTATCTCGATGATCTCACCGGTCGCCTGAGCAAGAGCGGGATGACTTGCACACCCTACATCATGCAATCCAACTGTGGCATCGATACGATTAGAAATGCGCGTGAGATCCCCATTACCATGATCGAATCGGGGCCGGCCAGCGGCGTTTGGGGGGCGGCGATTCTGGGCCACTTGATCGGTGAATCCGAGGTGATTGCCCTGGATATCGGGGGGACGACGGCCAAGTGTGGGCTCATTACCGACGGACAGGTCAAACTGAACACCAACTACATGGTCGAGCAAACAGAAGTCTTCGCCGGCTATCCGGCCATGGTACCGGTGGTCGATCTGGTAGAAATCGGGCAGGGGGGCGGCTCCATTGCCTGGCTCGATGAATTCGAACGGCTGCATGTGGGCCCACAAAGCGCCGG
>JAADFV010000054.1 GCA_013152695.1 Chloroflexota bacterium
TGGAACCAACGCAAAAGCTGATGCAAAATCTTGACACCACCCCAGGGAAAAACATCTGTGGACAGAACTTAACAATATAATGTATACTCTGTACCGTTGTGTGTGTTCATTCTCAGCGTCACTCATCACCCTGAGGGCACAGTCTATGTCATGCCTCAAGATTTTTCCAGTGGTCATCGATGCAATGCGATGATCTCTTTTATCCTGCAGTCTCGTGTGTTCTGGGGTCGTACCTGTATAGGGCAAGGTACGGGGAGGCTGTGTGGTGGTCGGAGTGTCTATCACTTCAGTTTATGCAAGCGGCTCTCACAGGCCGAATTGAGTTTTGTCAAATCACATAGATTGTGCACATGCTCTGCCACAAAGCCTGCACCGAGGAGGTGTGAAGATGTTTAGGCTCGCAAAACGGGTTGTCAGCAACTGTGCAGCCCAACAGGAAGGGACAAGCGATGTGTTGCGTTTAAGACGCGTATGGCGTTGGACGCGGCAACTCTTGCTAGTCGTCTTGGTGATCAGTTTCGCAACCATTTCATTACAGGCGAGCACCGAAGTGACCAAACTGGTTTCTATGCCCGCTTTCGGCGATGTCAAGGCAGATTACAAGGTGAGCCCTGATGGGCAATACGTGGTATACAGAGCCGATCAGGATACGGACGACGTTATCGAACTTTACAGCATTCCCCTGACTGGTGGCGTTCCTACCAAACTCAGCGGGCCTATGGTTGACAGCGGGGATGTATCCTCTTTCAAGATCAGCCCGGATAGCAGCCAGGTCGTCTATATCGCCGATCAGAACAAGGACGGCAAAGATGAACTGTTCAGCGTGCCTATCACCGGGCCTGCCAGTGCTGGCGCCACCATTAATCACACGCCGTTTTTTGGTTTCGACGACGTGTACGACTTTACAATCAGCCCCGATTCACAATGGGTGGTTTATCGAGCCCACTGGATCGATTCTTCTAATCTTCCTGACTTCAGTGCTGAGAAGATCATCGAATTATATCGCGTGCCCATCGCCGGGGGCACGGTTGTAAAATTAGTAAACTTCGGCAGTTTCCTCAAATATAGTGATGTGTATGACTATGCCATCAGCCCTGACGGAGAGCGAATCGTGTACTTGGCCAATCAGGAAACGATTTATGCCGGTACGTTCCGCGTGCGCGAACTGTACAGCAAACCTCTCTTTGGACCAACAGGGAATTGTGGGGCCGGGCCTGTTGATCAATGTCTTTTGACCACCACGACAAAACTCAATAAAACCCTTGCCGAAGGCGGCGATGTGATGAATTTTCAAGTCGCCCATAATGGTTCAAGGGTCGTTTATGCTGCTGATCAGGAAGCGGACAAAGTCTACGAGCTTTTCAGTGTTCCGCTAACAGGACCTGCCACTGCCGGGGTCAAGATCAGTGGTGCGCTGGCAACAGGCGGTATCGTGTGGCCTGGCTACAACATCAGTCCGGATAGCATCCGGGTGGTTTATCGTGCCGAACAGGATAATGACAACGTAGTCGAGGTGTACAGTGTAGCCATCGCCGGTGCTTCCGGTTCCGACGTCAAGCTTAATCTGCCGTTGGTTTCTGGTGGCGCTGTATGGGGTTCAAGCATTGTTTTAGACAGCAGCCGAGCCCTCTATGCCGGCGATATCGAGACCGATAGCGTCGTTGAATTGTTCAGTGTGCCCATTACAGGGCCAGCCAGCGCCAGCATCAAGCTGAATTCCGCACTGGTTGCCGGTGGCAATGTGTTGATGTCGATGAGTCGTCCTGATGGCAGTCACGTTGTCTATATCGCCGATCAGGATGCAGACAATGTGCAAGAGTTATACTGTGTACCTGCTGCCGGGCCTGCCAGCTCTGGCACGAAGATCAGCGCTCCCCAGATTTCCGGCGGAGACGTTGGTAACGCCCTCTTCAGCCCCCACAGCAACAAGGTCGTCTACCTGGCGGACCAGGACATCGACGATATCCATGAACTGTACGTCACCGAGTGTGGCGAGTCGCCGGGGCCGACGCCCACACATTCACCAACACCGTCCAAGCTCTTCTTACCGCTGATCCTGCAAACATGGCAACGCCCCGCCCCCGCACCGACAGCAACCAACTCACCCACACCGACCATCACGCCGCCCCCAACCGTTACGCCGACACCCTCAGCAACACACACGCCTACCCCCACGCCTGAAGCGACCCTTACGCCCACCATCACCCCCACCCCCACTGTTACACCCACCCCAACCGCTACGCCCGGCGGCATCCACGGCCAGGTGACGTACAACCATTTGCCTGCTGTCGGCATCGAACTCCTGCTGCGCTTCTACAACGGTTCAAGCTGGTCCACCGCCTCCACCACCAGCACAGATGCCAACGGCCATTACGATTTCACCGGCGTGGCAGGTCTGACGGGCGATCAAAAGATCTACGTTCGCTTCAACAATGGCTCCAATCCTAACTACGTTTCCGCCTGGTTCGCACCGACTATCACCTCCTACACCGGCGGCAGTTCTGTCTCCGGCGGTGATTTCGATATCGCTAATGTCCTGTTGCTCTCGCCAAATCCTGGATCCACTCTTCCCTTGCCTGTAACCTTCAATTGGCAGACAAGAGGGATGCCCACCGACACCTATCGCTGGTTCATGTTCGAACCGGGAACTTCAACAGGCTGGGTCACCAATGATTTGGGAGCCAGTGGTAGCTTCACGCTGAACAGTTTGCCCTCTGGCGCGGTTTACGATAAAGATTACGGGTGGGCTGTGCGCGTCTACAATGGCCCGGACAGCTACGGTACTTCCTACTACGCCCATAAGATTACCTTTAGCTCCGGCATTGCTCATATGCCGGACGAAAACCTCCTCCCGATACCAATCACCGGCCTGTCTGACAGCTTCGAGCCACACCCACGGTTCGAGGAACAGCCAGACCGCTAAGGCCCAAAAAAGGAGAGTCGGTGAATCGACTCTCCTTCCATATCCCCTCGTCGGTACTGGCCTATGTCGGGCCGTGGCAGCGGCATTGGAGAAGCTGCCGAATCAGTAGATTTCAGGCACAAATGTCTGGTAGTCCATGGGCGGACGCACATAGCTGGTCTTGTTTTTGCGCGGGGGCAGCTCAATGGGCTCGGGAGAGAGGTCTTCGTAAGGAATGAGGCTCAGCAAATGGCTGATGCAGTTGATCCGGGCCCGTTTTTTATCGTCGGAATTCACCACATACCACGGTGCTTGCTTGATGTCGGTATAGGAGAACATGTCGTCTTTGGCCTTGGAATACTCGACCCAGCGGGCGCGTGATTCCAAATCCATGGGACTGAGTTTCCAACGACGTACGGGATCCGATAACCGGGCGCGGAAACGATGCTCTTGCTCTTCATCGCTGACCGAGAACCAGTACTTGATCAGAATAATGCCCGAGCGCGCGAGCATACGTTCGAAATAGGGACACGAACGCAAAAACTCCCAGTACTCTTCATCCGTACAGAACCCCATCACCCGTTCGACCCCGGCACGATTGTACCAACTACGGTCGAACAAAACCATTTCGCCGGCTGCGGGCAAATGGGCGACGTAACGCTGGAAATACCATTGTGTGCGTTCGCGCTCGGTGGGCGCCGGCAGCGCCACTACACGCACCACGCGGGGATTGAGCCGCTCGGTGATGCGCTTAATAACCCCCCCCTTGCCAGCGGCATCCCGGCCCTCGAAGATGACGACGACTTTGAGCCCTTTGTGCTTAACCCATTCCTGCAATTTCACCAGCTCCCGCTGCAAGCAAGCCAGTTCTTTTTCGTATTGCTTCTTGTTGAGCTTTTTGCAGGCAGACGCCTCTGGCTCAGGCGCTGCGGGCGCGATTTCGCTTTCAGCCACAGAGAATTCAGCTTCAACGGCTGGCGTTTTCTGATGGTTGTTTTTCTTCTTTTTAGCCATAAGCGCCTCCACACACAGGCCAGATGGTAGGAAAGTAACTTCTTACTGCTTGAGATTATAAAAAACTGGACGACGACATGTCAAGTGCCGCTTGGCGGGGCTTCTCATCCCATTATTCGCCGTCATATGCTTCAGATATGACAACGAATCAGGAGGATGGAACGAATGGGTTTCCGGTGGTGGCAGTCCTTCCGACACCTCATGACGGTCGAAAGCGGGAACTCATTTTGGAATGATTCCTCAGCGTCGCCTGAACTGTACCCAGGCGGCAATTTGAATAGACCCATTTGGTCCAATCGCATCTCAGGGGGATCTCACCGTGACCCCCACGAAATCCAAAAGAGCCACTAATTTTTGCTGATCAATCGGGAGCTTTATTTTTCAGAATGGGCCTTATTGAGCCGCGGATGGCAGGGTGAAGTAGAATGTGGCGCCCTGTCCCAGCTCGGCTTCAGCCCAAACACGGCCACCATGCCGGGTGATGATGCGCTGAACAATGGACAATCCCACACCAGTCCCCTCGAATTCTTCCTGGGAATGAAGTCGCTGGAATATCTCGAACAGTTTGTGGGCATACTGCATCTCAAAGCCGACGCCGTTGTCTTTGACGAAGGTAACGATTTCGCCATCTTCAATGGCATATCCGACTTGGATTGTGGGCGTTTCTTTTACCGAACTGAATTTGATGGCATTGGTCAACAGATTTATAAATACTTGCCTGATCAACGAAGCATCGCCCCAGGCTGGCGGCAGTTCTTGCACACTGAACCGAATCTTTGCTCGTTGCGCTTCATCGGTCAAATCGTCAAAGATCATACGGGCCAGATCGGCCAGATCTATTTGAGAAGGGGTGATTGCCTTACGCCCCACGCGCGAAAAAGCCAACAGATCGTCGATCAATTGTCCCATGTGCTGCGTGTTACTGAGCACTACGTCGATCAGGCGGTTGGCCTCATCATCCAGTTGGTCCACATACTCGTCGGCAAGAATGCGTGAAAAGCCGTCGATGGCCCGCAAGGGGGCGCGCAGGTCGTGGGAGACGGAGTAGGAGAAAGATTCCAGTTCGCGATTGGCCTGCACCAACTCGGCCGTGCGTGCGGCCACGCGTTGTTCCAGTTCCGCTTCGTGGCGTCGCAAATCGGCCAGCAGCAGGGCGTTCTGCAGGCCGACGGCCGCTTCGTTTGCCAGTGTTTCCAGAAAAGAGCGGCTGGCTGCAAAGTCGCGCCGGCTCACCGAGCCCAACCCAATCACGCCGATGACCTGCTTGCCAGCCAGCAACGGCAGGCCGGCAAAGGAGCGGATGCCGGCATCCATACATTCCTGCAGAGTGCAGCGCTGGTCCTGGAGAATATCCAGCGAGAAAACAGGCTTCCCTGACTGGGCCGCCAGGCCGCACAGACACCGTCCTTCATGATGCCGCTTTGCCTTGGAAACGGCAAACGGAATACCATTGCTGCGGTTGGCCAGCAAGTTCAGTTGCTCCCCTTCACGCAGATAGAACAGGGCCACATCCGATTGCAGAGCATCATGAATCACATTCAGCGTTGTGTCGGCCACATGGGAGGCGTCCTGCATGTTGCCGAGACGCAGACTCAAGTGATGAATCTGTTGCAATTCCTGCAAGCCGTTCTCCAGCGCGCTGGCATGGCTCTCCAGCGCCTCATGCAACCGGGCCTGCTCCAGGGCGATGGCGATTGAATCAGCCACCTCCTGTCCCACTTCGATATCTTCGTCGGAGAAACCGTGAGGGTGGTCGAAAGCAAGGTTAAGGCTGCCGAGGAGAACGCTTTGGAATCGTATGGGAATGCTGAAAGTACTACGCACCCCAACCTGCTGCAGGCGGGCTGTCATTCCCTCATACTCTCCCCTAGCAGCCAGATCATCTAAGCGGACGACCCTGCCTGCACGCAATCCCTCCACATCGATAAAGGCCGATTTGATGGGCACGCGGCTGGCGCCCCCGAAATCGTCTTTTAACACGCCGCGGGCATAGACGATAGCCTCACCTGTCACCTCATCGAACACGGCGATGCTCGTGCGAGAAGATGGAATCAGCTTATCCAACCTGACCAGGGTGGCATGCGAGATGTCGGCCACCGAATGCGCTTCCAGGATGGCGCCGTCGAGTTGGTGCAGGACCTCGAGCCGCTCCTGCGAGCGTTTCATTTCGTGCTCAGCCTGTTTGAGGTCGGTGATATCGAGGGTCGCCACCAGCACCAGACACGGTTTGGTGGCATTGCCGGTCCCTTTTTGACGGACGAAGCGCAGGTAGATATCCCGCACTTCTCCCTTCAAGGTTTTCACCTGCGTTTCCGCTTCGAAACGATCCCCTCCGGCCGCCAACACCAGGATTTCTTCCTGGAAGATACGGAATGAATCTTCTGTGCATATCCGGTACAGGCTTCCCAGCAGTTCTGGCTTATCCTTTGCCTGAAGCATATCCAGGGCAGCTTGATTGACATTGACGACATGCACGCGGCGGAGGCATTCCCGTAATGCTTCGGGGTGCGTTGCCAGATAAGTGCGTAGATCTTTCACACCGGAGGCGACGAGTGTGTTCACGTATTCCATCAGCTTGCTATAGCCTTCTTCCCATAAGGCGACAGGCGAGTTTTCGAACAAAGATCGATAGCGTTCCTCGCTGTCGCGCAGCTCACGGGTGCGGCGTCGCACCTCGACCAAAGAGACCAACCAGACCGCCAGCAGAAACAGGGCCATGACCGCCAATGCCAACAACAGGGGCTTCACCCAATCCGGCAGCACTACCGCCTCGGTGCTTGCTTCGGCGGCGCCCAAATACTCATCCAAAACCTGATAGTAAACAGAGCTATGGTCAGCTTTGAGCGCCTTCATCTCAGCATTGATGTGTCTGAGCAAGGCGGGCGTCAGGGGGCTCTCTTTGGGGAAAGCAAACATTAATTGGGCGGGTTGGAAGACAACAGGTGTGCGTACAACGTCGTATTTCTCCTCATTAAGGTTGCCAAAATCCTTATTGGTGACGCCTGCATCCACCTCTCCCTTTTCCAGAGCTGCAAACACCTGGTCATAGCTTCCCATTTCCACGAATGTGCTATGAAGCCCGAATTGGGTGGCGAGGTCTTCGATACCTTCAGGGCCAGTCATATTGAAACTGCCCGCTAAACCGGCGATGGTTTTCCCCTCCAGATCCAGGATAGACTCGATCTGCGTGCCTTTGGCCGCGTACAGTCTACTCCAACTGAGAAGCACGGTTTCATCAGAGAAGGCATACTTCTGACTGCGGGACAGGGTCCAGGCCGTATCCGGCAGGATGTCGATCTCTGCCGTGGAGAGCTTCTGCAGGCACTCATCCCAAGTGCCATGCACCCATACGATTTGCCAACCTTCCCGATCTGCTATATGACGCATTAATTCTGGCCAGAACCCGGATGCCGAGCCGTCCGCCGCCGTGTATATCTTGGGGGCGTTCTCGTATACGCATGCGCGCAGGGGCCGGGTGGGATGCTGTGTCTGCGTCCAGCCTGCCTGGCTGAGCAACAGCAGCAGCAACAGCAAGAGTGTGCAGAGTCGCTTCATGGGTCGGACTCCCTCTGGCAACGGGATTGAATGGGAGAGATGAGAATATTTTCATTATACCATATATCAGACGTTGTGCTACATGGCCACAAAAGGGGGCGTTTCTAATTTGGGGCAAGCGTTAGTCGGCGTTGTCCACAGGAGATGACGGCGGAGGATACGATAATATACGCGTTCCGGGATGGTTTGACAGCCGAGGAAATAGCGCAACAGTATCCACCCCCACCATCCCCCTCCTCCCCGGCGCTTACCCTCACGTTTTCTATGCGCCTCGTTCTGACGAATGAGTCGGTTCTATTTCAAGAAGAATTACATCCCGGGACGACCGGGTAGCAGCCGCCCCTGTTTGCCAGCCTTGGGCGTTTCAAATACAATGATGTCATAGCGTTTTCGCACCTCACCACAACAATCCTTTCGTCGCAATATTTTTGAGGAAAGCAAATGGAAATATCCTTATACCAGATCGATGCCTTTGCATCCCGGCTATTCGAAGGAAATCCGGCAGCGGTTTGCCCGCTTGAAACATGGCTGCCCGATGAAATAATGCAATCTGTTGCCGCAGAGAATAATTTATCTGAAACGGCATTTTTTGTACCCCAGGGCAATGGCTATCATATCCGCTGGTTTACCCCGGTAAGCGAAGTGGATTTATGCGGCCACGCCACCTTGGCAGCCGCTTACGTCTTGTTCAATATGCTCGACTATACAAAAAACACGATTGAATTTGATTCCAAATCTGGAAAATTAGCCGTGACGAGGGATGATGAGTGGTTGATTATGGACTTTCCCGCCCAGCCTCCTGTTACCTGCGACTTTCCCAAAGAAATTCTCGATGCATTCGATATCGCCCCCATTGAGTGTCTGAAGTCAGAAGACTATATTGTCGTATTCGATCATGAATCAGACGTTGCCTCGGCAAATCCAGATTTCGAACAATTGAAAGAGCTCAATTTGCGGGGTGTCATTATTACGGCGAAATCGACGCACTATGATTTTGTTGC
>JAADFV010000055.1 GCA_013152695.1 Chloroflexota bacterium
TCCGGTTTACAGGTTTTCCGGGTTACGGATGGTCTGTGCGCAGATTATTTTCATCATAATGGGCGTGCGCTTTGCGCACAGTTCATCTGTTTTGAAAAAATCCCTGTTAGCGGCGACGGGCGCTTTTTACCCTGTTTACTCCGCAAATACGCACGCTAACCAGGATTGCACGAGAAATCTCAAGGATCCATTACGATCACGCTCAGTCGGGGGCGCGGTAAAAGGCTGGTCGTGACTTCGTAGTTGATGGTTTCGGCCCAGGCGGCTACATCTTCGGCGCTGATGCGGGCGTCGCCCTGTCTGCCGATGAGAACCACTTCATCCCCCGTCTGCACGCCCTCGATGTCGCTAATATCGACGATAATGTTATCCATGCAGACACGGCCGCGGATGGGGGCACGTTGTCCATGAATGAGTACCTGGCCCCGATTGGAAAGCAGGCGGTGGATGCCATCGCCATAGCCGATGGGAATCAGTGCCACAGCCGTGGGACGAGAGGTGATGAAGGTGCGGCCATAGCTGATGCTTGCGCCTGCCGGCAAGGTGCGCACGCGCCCCACATGACTCTTGAGGGAAAGGGCGGGGCGCAAAGAAAGGTCGGTGCTCACTTCGGCGGAAGGGTAGAGCCCGTAGATAGCAATACCAGGCCGCACCGCATTCAAATAAGTGTCTGGGAGATCGAGAATAGCGGCGCTATTGGCCGCGTGCAGCAAGGGGATTTCGTACTTACTCGACACCACCTCTGCTACCTGCTTAAAAAGGGCAAACTGATTCCATGCATAGTCCTTGTCTCGCTCGTCTGCCGTGGCAAAATGCGTCCACAAGCCCTCCAGCACCAGCCGCGGATATCGTTCAAGCGTCGTCAAAAAGGGCTGCACTTCCTCGGGGAGAAGGCCAAAGCGACCCATGCCCGTATCCACCTTGACATGCACCTTGATGCGTTTACCGGCGTCCTCTGCTTGTTGCGATAGCGCCCGCGCAAATGCTACGTCATTCACGGTCATCGTCAAGTCGTAGGCCACGGCGGCCTCGGCTTCGGCCGGCAGATGGTAGCCCATGACGAGGATGGGGGCGCGAATACCGGCCTGGCGCAGGGCCACCCCTTCGGCGATGCGGGCCACGGCCAGGCGCGTGGCACCCGCGGCCAAAGCCGTTCGCGAGACGGGAATGGCACCATGCCCATATGCATTGGCCTTGACCACGGCCATCAGTTCCACGTCTGTACCGACGCGTGCTTTCAGCGCTGCCACGTTGTGAGCGATGGCGCCTAAATCAATGAAAATGGTGTTGGTTGTGGGCGGGGGGAGAGACATAGGACGCAATCACGCACCCAGATAGGCTTTCTTGACGTCGGGATTGTTAAGAAGCTCCGCACTGGGGCCGGCGAGAACGATTCGCCCGGTTTCCAGCACGTAACCGCGGCTGGCAAATTTGAGGGCGAGACGGGCGTTTTGTTCTACCAGGAGAATGGTCGTGCCCTCGCGGTTGATATTTTCCAGGGCCTTGAACATGTCCATCATCAAGAGGGGAGCCAGGCCCATGGAGGGCTCATCCAGGATCATCACTTTGCGCGCGGTCATGAAAGCACGGGCGACGGCCAGCATCTGTTGTTCGCCGCCGCTGAGGGTACCTCCTTTTTGGGAAATACGTTCCTTTAAGCGCGGAAAGACCGTAAACATGTACTCGAGATCGCGCTTGATGTTTTCCTTGTCGCTGCGAGCATAGGTGGCAAGCTGCAAGTTTTCCATAACCGTGAGGTTGCCGAAAATACGGCGACCTTCCGGCACGTGGGCGATACCCAGTTCGCTCACGACCTTTTCCGGGGGATAGTGGAGGATGCTTTTCCCTTCGAACAAGATATCGCCCTCCTTTACCGGTACGATGCGTGAAATGGCTCGCAGTGTGGTGCTTTTGCCGGCGCCATTAGCACCGATGATGCAGATAATCTCGCCCTGGTCGACATCGAAGGAGATGCCTTGTAGGGCCTTGATGTGGCCGTAAGAAACATGCAGGTTTTTCACTGAAAGTAACATCAGCTCTCGACCTCCTCGCCCAGATATGCTTCGATGACCTTGGGATTGTTCTGAATTTCTGCGGGTGTTCCTTCGGCAATAACCTCTCCAAACACCAACGTTTGGATGTGCTCCGAAAGCTCCATGACGAATTTCATGCGATGTTCGATGAGAAAGATAGCCAGTCCCAGTTCTTGATGAACATGACGGATGATGTCCATCATTTCGCTGAGTTCTTCCGGATTCATACCGGCTGTCGGTTCGTCCAGGAACAATATTTGAGGCTCGATCGCCAGGGCCCGCGCCATTTCGACCCGGCGCTGCATGCCATAAGGCAGATTGACGACCAGCTCTTCGGCCAGGTTGTACACACCCATCATATCCAACAGTCGTCGCGCCGTTTCTTCCGATTGGGCTTCTTCGCGGCGCCTTTTGGGCGTGTCGAAAAAGGCACCGATGAGACCATAGCTCAGGCGGGAATAACGGGCCATCATGACGTGCTCCAGCACGCTCATGTGGCGCCACAGACGCAAATTTTGGAATGTGCGGCCCAGGCCCATGGCTGCTATTTTGTAGGGAGGGAGTCCGACGATGTTGTGGCCATTAAGCAGCACTTCTCCTTCGGTGGGACGGTAAATTCCTGTAATCAGGTTGAAAATCGTGGACTTTCCCGCACCATTAGGGCCAATAAGTCCCCGAATTTCTCCCTTTTCGATGGTGAGATTGAAATCATATACGGCACGCAGCCCCCCAAAGTAGTGTGTCATGTGTTTAACTTCAAGAAGTGGCATCGTCTCCCTCCTTCATGGTTTTGGGTTTGACAATGTCGGCAATGTCGAATTCGCGGAAGGCAATCAAGCCCGTGGGGCGATAGATCATGACCAGAATGAGAATGAGAGGGATGACAATCCATTTGTAGAGCTCGAGGGGGCGGAGGGCCTCACTCAGCAGGTTCATACTCACGGCGCCAACGATGGAGCCCAATACCGAATTCAGACCGCCAAAGTAGACCATGGCCAGAACCTCGGCCAGTTTTTGCAGGCCGAAGGAGCCAGGATTGATGTAGCGCAGGACGTGGGCCAGTAGACCACCGGCTACTCCAGCCCAGAAGGCGCCGAAAAGAAAGGCGGTCATCTTGGTTTTGCGAGTATTTACGGTCATGGCATCGGCCGCGAGTTCGTCGTCACGTACGGCGTTCAGGGCTTTGCCAAAGGTGGAGCGTACGAAGTTGTTGATAATCCAAATGCCGAGAATCATCCAGAAGAAAATGGTAGGCAAAGTGGCCAGGTCGGGTTGCCCGCCTAATCCGCGCGGGCCGCCCACAAATTCTAGATTCTCGATGAAGCTCTTGACAATGAACATGAATGCCAGGGAGATGATGGCCAGGTAATCGCCGCGCGTTTGAAACGAGGGAATGGCTACAACCAAGGCGCTTACCGCCGCCGCCGCTCCGCCCAAAAGAAGGGCAAGCGGAAAGAGGAAGGGTGCCAGGGCGGCCGGTAATCTGGCAGCGCCAAAGAACGAGCTATCGGTAAACATGGCAATGGTGAAGACCGAGGCCGTATAAGCCCCCACAGCAATGAAACCAGGATGCGAAGTGGAGAATTCTCCCATGTAGCCATTGATGACATTGAGACTGAGCGTAACGAGGACGGCGATGAGCGTCAGTCTTGTTACCAATTCGCGATATGTACTTGTGCCTGTCCACACCCAAAGGAGGAGATAAAGGAGTACGATGTGAACGAGAACGGAGAGCAGCACCGAGCGACGGTAAAGGAGTTCGGAAAGTTTATTGGTAAGGCCCATGAAGAAGTGGGCCAACAACGCAATCGGGATGAGATAGATGAGAAGATCGTAGACAATCACAGCCCCGACGGTGGGAAGATCATTGAAAATGAAAGGAAAGCGCAGGCTGGGCCTGGTAAATAGGACGAGGGAGCCGAATATAGCCGGGAGTTTGGAGAGCCCGAGCACGTAGGCGAGTGTCGCTCCCAGGAATCTTTCCAAAAGCGCCACCACCAAACCGGTCAAGAGCCAGCCTATCGTCGGCACATTTCTGAAATGCGACACGAAACGGCGGAGTACCGGTCGCCATCCCTCCGTTTGGGTCGAGCGATGAGTGTTTTTTTCTGACATAGCAGCCTCTTGCGTAGATGAAAGAAACTATCTGACTGGATACTGGCGAATATGGTCTTGCTTGAGATTCAGGTGGGTTTTCGCAGAATAGCGGGGGATGGGGTAGAAAACGTCGAAGAATTCAAGGCAATTGATGGCTGAAGAGAGCTTGGCTGAGCGCCATTTTTCTTTTCGCCAGGGGCCAGTATCTGAAGATGAATTCAGCAACCAGGGGGGGATTGACAGGGAGAATCCGGGAAGATGCGATTACAAGCGGAGTTTCGAAGTATATTCTTCACCAAAGAGCCCGTGCGGTCTGAAGACGAGAATAATGAGAATAATCGAATACGCGATCAAGTCCCGGTAGGTGGATGGGAACAGGGTGGCGGAAAAGATTTCGATGAATCCTAAGAGAAAACCAGCAATCGCCGCCCCCTTGATTGAGCCGCGGCCACCGAGAATAGCGGCAACAAAGGCTTTCCAGCCCACAGTGATGCCCATGTAAGGATCGAGGACAGGGTAGGCGATGCTGTAAAGTACAGCTGCGGCCGCGGCCAGAGCGGAGCCGATGGCAAAGGTGAGCGAGGCGATCCGATTCAAAGGCACACCCATCAATGGCACGGCCGCAAAATCATAGGCCATGGCGCGCATAGCCATACCCCATTTGGTCTTACTGACGAAGAGCTGGAGCAGGATCATCAGGCCGATAGCAACGCCGACAATCAGCACTTTTTTCCAGGAAATCAACACACCTCCCAGGTTGGGCTGGGCTAGAGCATCGATACCCGCCATCAAGTCGGGGAATTTCATGCGCTGGGCGCCAAAAATGGCAAGAATACCTGTTTCAAGAATAATTCCGATCATTAGGCCGGTGATCGCTGCCGAGGCGCGAGGCGCATCACGCAGAGGTCGATAGCCGATTCGCTCTACCAGCATTCCCAGGAACGAGGTCAGGAACATTGTAATGAGAATGGTCAATATCAAAATCAGCCACATCGGTAAAATCAGGGCTCCCGAACCTGCAGCAAACAGAGCCAGGAGGCCGGTAGCCACGAAGAAACCAATATAGGCTCCCACCATGAAAATATCGCCGTGGGCGAAGTTGAATAACAGGAGAATGCCGTAGACCATGGAGTAGCCCAGGGCGATGAGCGCGTAAAAGCTACCCCACTGCAGAGCATTGACGACATTTTGAAAGAAGGAAGTCATGCTCACTCCTTTTTGTGATTGAATAGGCCTTTGTCAGGGGTTTCCTGAGAAAGGAAAGTAATGGAGGCTGGTGAATTCACCTTCTACCACAGTTTCCTGCAGACTTTCACAGAAAAGGAGGATAAGAGGGAGAAAATCTACAGAATCCAGACACGCTGTGGCCAATAAGGACGTAATTCAAAGCCAATCCTATTTTCGCCAGACTCCGGGAATGTATTGAAACAGGGCTTCCCTTCCAAAGGTAAGAAAAGCCCTGTTTATTGTTGTGGCCGGCATCTTCGCCTGAGCCAAAATCAGTCAATCAAGACGAGGACAGGAAACATGGGCAGATATTTGCCCCGGGTCAGATGGCTACATTCCTTCGGGACAAACCTGTTTGTAGAATTCAAATTCGCCTTGATCGTTGATATGGACAATTACAGCGCATTTGATAGGATCACCCTGATCGTTGAAGCTCATTTTGCCAGTGATACCATTGAAATCTTTGATGTTCGCCATGGCGTCACGCACGCATTGGCGGTCTTTGCTAATATCACCTGTAATTGTGCCACAATCTTGAATAGCCTTTTTCACAATGTTCAGCGCATCCCAGGTCAAGGCTCCTACATCGTCTGGCACATAACCATACTTGGCGTTGTAGCGGTCGATGAATTCTTTGGTCGCACCTTTGGCGCCTTTGGCGACGTAGTGGGTGCTAAAATAGTTGTCATAGCAATCGGCGCCACACAGCTTGGTGAGCTCGGCCGAGCCCCAGCTATCGCTCCCGAGAATCGGCTTGTCCCAGCCCAATTCGTGCGCCTGAGGTACAATGAGTGCTACTTCGTTATAGTACTGGGGTAGGAAGAGCACATCAGCTCCCGAATCTTTGATCTTGGTCAACTGTGCACTGAAATCTGCATCCTTGGTCGTAAAGCTTTCGAAGGCCACGACTGATCCCGGTCCATGAATATCTTCCCAGGCCTTTTTGAAATACTCGGCCAAACCTTTGGGGTAGTCGCTGGCCACGTCATAGAGCACAGCTGCTTTTTTCGCCCCAAACTCTTCCGTCGCAAACTTGGCAAGCACCGGGCCCTGGAAGGGATCCAGGAAGGGGGTACGGAACACCCACGGGCGGTCCAAGGTCGTCTTGGGATTGGTAGACCAGGGACTGATCATTGGTGTTTTCAGATCGTTGGCCACGCCACCGGCTGGTACTGCCTGCTTTGAGGATTGCGGTCCGACGATGACCAGCACTTCATCTTGAGTGATGAGCTTGGTGTTAGCTTTGGCTGCTGATTCCGCCTTAGATTCGTTGTCTTCAATGACCAACTCCACTTTATACGGTTTACCTCCCACTTCCAGTTCTGGATTATCCTCCAGCCACAATTCTGCCGCATACTTTGTCCCTTCGCCTACTTTGGGGATGTCTCCGGTGAGGGGGGCGTTGATTCCGATTTTGATCGTTCCTGTACCCTGTGGAGGGGCGCAGGCGGCCAGCAAAGTCGTGACAGCCACCAAGAGAATGAAAACAAAAACAGCGCGCTTGGACATGTCTAACCTCCTTGAAGAAAGAGCGCCTCGAAAATCCAGCGTGTATTTTCATTCAAGTCACCGTGCACGCCGAATATTCTAAGCGTGGGCAAAAACCTCTTCATCGTTGAAGATGGCGAGTTGATGCTGACAAGTCTAGCACAAGCATCGGATCAACGCCAAATTACTAGGCGGGAGGGAGACTGTATCCGTTTAGTCGCTGGTGCACGAAAAATATGCTGATTAAAGTGCGTCGCACCTGCCGAGGTGCGACGCACTTGGCCCACGCCGGCTAAATTGATACAGTGTCGGCGGGACGGGGATACGTTTTACAGAAGTGGGGTGATTACACCGAGTCAGACTTGCTTACCCTCCCCCCGCCAATGCCAGAGAGGGCTTTAGTCAGATTCCGGCGTTGGCTGTTTACCCCATTATGTGCTAAAATGCATTCATCACACTTCACACACATTGGGTGCTCAAGCACCAAGGCGATGCAGTTAGTGCGCTATGGTTCAGACGCCCGTCGAGCGGTCAAATTACCGCTTAGATAAGTTACAGTGGAATATGGTGCAAGTAGCGCGGTCGGTACCGCTCTTTCGTGGGTTGTCGGAGCAAGAGTGGAATGAACTCGCGCCTTTGCTCCATGGGCATTGTTATCCTAAAGATTCCTACCTCTTCTTTCAAGGCGACCCTCCGGAAGCTCTCTACATTGTTTGGAAAGGACGCGTCAAACTAGTACGGCACACGGACCATGGCCGTGATGTGGTTATGGAGGTGCTGGGGCCCGGGCAACTGATCGGTGAAATGGCCATCTTCGATGGTCGTCCTTATTCGATGACCGCCGTCACCTTAGAAGAAGTGGCTGTGGTTTCTATTGCTAGGGTCGATTTTTTTGCCATCCTCAAGCGCTTTCCTCCTGTGAGTTTGGGTGTCATTTCGGAGCTAAGTCGACGCCTGCGCGTGACCAACGAATTGGTGCGAAGTCTTGCTGTGGATCGGGTCGAGCAACGCATTGCCCGCACTTTATTGCGGCTTGCCGGCCTTGCCGGTCGCCCCTACAATTCCCAGCCCAATTCGATTCTGATCGACATGGCCTTGACACGGCAAGATATCGCTGAAATGACTGGCACCACGGTCGAAACTGCGATTCGTGTGATGAGTCGTTTTCGTAAACAGGGGTTGGTGGCCAGCGTGCGGGGGCGGGTCGTGATCAAAGACCCGGAACAATTGCGAGAAGTGGCACACAAAGCCTGAGTGTTAGGGGTCATGATTCAGGTTCGGGCCCAAATTATCGAGCGACAACAGGAAGGCGCCGGTCAGGAACTACGCTTACTGGCACCTCGTTTAGCCAAACAGTTATCACCCGGGCAGGCGATCTTGCTACGAGCAGGATGGGGGGCCGATCCTTATTTGCGGCGTACTTTCTTTCCCATTGCCATCGACGATGAGACTTTTTCCATCCGCGTTCCGGCCGGCGGGGACCGGGGATTTGCCTGGTTGAAGATCTTGCCGTTGAGGAGTACCGTAGACTGCCTGGGACCGGTTGGTCATGGCTTCAGTCTTCCCGAATCGGCCACACGCCTCCTCTGTTTGGGTATGGGGGAATGGGTTTGGGCCT
>JAADFV010000056.1 GCA_013152695.1 Chloroflexota bacterium
AAGGGGCGTTGGCCAGTAAGCTCCCATCCTCGTCGCGCCCCAGCACCGAGGCCAGATCGAAACGAAAACCATCGATATGCATTTCCATCACCCAATACCGCAGCACATCCAAAATAATGTCACGTACGACAGGATGGTTGGCGTTGATGGTGTTTCCTGTGCCCGTAAAGTTGCGGTAGGTGCGTTTGTCATCAGTAAGCATGTAATAAATGCTGTTGTCGATGCCGCGTAGATTGAGAGTGGGGCCCAGTTCGTTGCCCTCGGCCGTATGATTGAGAACAATATCCAAAAAGACCTCGATGCCGGCTTGATGATAAGCCCGCACCATTTCTTTGAATTCGATTGTTTGTTGTCCACGATCGCAGTTGCTGGCATAACTGGCTTTGGGCGCCATCCAGCTGACAGGGTCATACCCCCAGTAGTTGCGCAGGCGTTCACCGGAAAGAGGACTGACCTGATCGAGACCTTGTTCATTGAACTCGGGCACTGGCATGAGCTCTACTGCCGTGATTCCCAAATCCTGTAAATAAGGGATCTTTTCGATCATGCCCTGGTAAGTGCCGGGGTGGGCAACGCCGGCGCTGGGGTGAATCGTAAACCCGCGCACATGGGTTTCGTAGATGACGAGATCGTGCCACGGTAAGCGCAGAGGGCGGTCATCTTCCCAGTCGAAATGCTCATGTGTGAAAACACATTTGGGCATAGCGCCGGCGTTGTCGATGGTGGAAGGTGCCAGGTCTTTGAGGGGATGGGTGAGGTCATAGCCATGAGCCAGGTGGAAGTCCCAGTCACTTTTACGGGTAATGGCAGTGGCATAGGGGTCAAGCAAGAGCTTGTGGCGGTTGAAGCGGTGCCCCTGTTGGGGCTGGTAAGGGCCATCCATGCGATAGGCATAGAGCTGACCCGGCTGCACCCCTTGCACCCAAACATGCCAGATATCACCCGTACGGTGCTGTTCTGGGCTGAGCTCGATGCGTTCGCAGGGCTTGTCGTCCTCGGCATTATCGTAGAACTCCAGCCAGACGCGGCTGGCGTTGCGGCTGAAAATGGCGAAGTTGGCGCCATCACCGCGCAAGCGCACACCCAAGGGCAAAGGCGAGCCCCGGCGTATGCGGCCTTGCTGCAGTGGTTTTGGAGAAGAGTGATGGTTGGGAAAAATCACGGTGGCTATGTCAGGAATACCAATCGTCGCGGGTGAGGGGTAGGTGGCTTGCTCCGCCCTCTGGTTTTACCAATAAGGCCTGGTACACGTTGAGCCGTCCTTGCTCGAAGCCGTAGGCTGAGCCCGCCATGAACAAGCGCCAGACCCGGTAGGTGGGTTCATCCACGATAGTCAGTGCTTTATCATGCTGCGCCTCTAGGCGACGCACCCAGTGATGCAGGGTGAGGGCATAGTGTTCACGCAGGCTCTCGACGTCGCGCACCTCGAAGCCAGCATGTTCGGCATGATGAAGGGAGACGTTGATGGGGACAAGCTCACCATCGGGGAAGACATAGCGATCACTAAAGGTTGGGCTCTTGGGTCGAGGATCGGTAGCACGCTTGGCGATGCCATGGTTGAGGAAGGCTCCGCCAGGGCGTAGTAGACGGTAGGCCTGGCGGAAGTAGGTGGGGAGCAGGGCTTCACCGACGTGTTCGAACATCCCAACGCTGACGAGTTTGTCGAAGCCCTCGGGCTCATCGATCTGGCGATAATCACGTACTTCCACACGACACCGGTCGCTTAATCCAGCAGCGCGAATGCGTTCGTTAGCCAGATCTGCTTGTGGCTGGCTGAGGGTGATGCCGAGAACCTCGACACCGTAGTGTTGGGCGGCATGAATGACCAGGCCGCCCCAACCGCAACCAATGTCGAGGAGGCGTTCGCCGGGGCGTAAGCGCAATTTACGGCAGATGTAATCGAGCTTGCGTGCCTGCGCTGTATCCAGGTCCTCATCGGGGGTGTGGAAGTAGGCGCAGGAATAGACCATCCGCTGATCCAACCAGAGCGCATAAAAGTCATTCGAGACATCATAGTGGTAGGTGACAGCCTGGCGGTCGCGGGCGATCGAGTGTGCTTCGCCTGTGACGCGTGCGGGCTGGCGCCCGTTGCTCTTGGGGCGATCGGCAGGCAAATGCAGCAGATCCCATCCCAGGCGGAGCTTCCTTTTCAGGCTCCAGTCTTGTCCGGCAAGATAGTCGGCCACAGGAAACACGCCATCGATATCGCCGATAATATCGAAATCATCATAGACGTAGGCCTCACCGATGGAAAGATCGCTGTCTGTCTGTCGAAACATGCGGCGCAGGGCACCGGGGTGCTTGAGAACCAGAGTGAAGCGTGGCTCATCCGTTTCTGCCGGCCACTCTGTAACATCCCAAAACTGAACGGCAAAGTCACGGGGATGATAGTCGTCGAGAAGGGCTTGTAAAAAGTTAAGGCTGGTGTGAACAGTCTTTTCGGATGAAGGCGTCTGGACAGTCATTTTTCCGGTACTCTCCCAGGTGATACGAATTGCCTGCGGGTAGGGCGTGATCAGGACAGGCAATTCGAAATGGAACAGTCGCTTAACGAATCCGGCTCTGCTATGCGGCAGAGACTCGGAAATGCAAATCGTCGTTATTCATTGTTCTTGTGAAAGAGATGGCGGATGCGGTCTACCAATCCTTCATGTTTTTCGACCGGTTTTTTTCCTGCCTCTTGGAGTTTTGCATCGAGATACTCGATTTGGGAAAGGATGAAGGAGGTTTTCAGGGAATACTCTTCCGGTTTCCCCGTCGCCATCGCTTCTTTTTCGATGGCGTGGAGTTCGTCTTCGATTTCATGGCGGACAGCGAGAATATCACCGCCAACTTTGGCAATACGTTCATTTAATTCTTTTGCCAGCAAGGGGCTGACGATTTCATCATCTGACATGATCGGTCTCCTATTAGAAAAGTGGGAAGTTTGGTGGGAATTTCCACCCGCGTTGGGGTGGGTGTGCGGGGAGAAGGTTAGTGGCAAATCAGGACGGGGCAAATGGCACGGTGTACGACTTCATCCACGGTGCTGCCGAAGAATGTTTCCAAGAAGCGGCTATGACCGTAGGCACCAAGTACGATGAGGTCGCACGTTTCTTCACGGGCGGTGGTAAGGATGGTGGCAGCGGCATGGCCTTCGCGGAACAGGGCTACAGCCTCTGCTTTTTCTTCTGCAAGTTGCTGTTTAGCGGCAGCAAAGTCCTCTTGACGACCCGGTTGACCGTCGTCTGCAGTGAGCAAAATCAATTCAGCCTTGCGTTCTTTTGCTAATTTTGCGGCGATTTGCAGAGCGTCCGCTGCTTTTTTGCTGCCGTCGTAGGCAACAAGGATACGGGTAATCTCGTAAGGTACCGATTGTGCGGCCAGGACGGGGGTAACGGAATGGCGTACGACCGATTCGAAGGTCGAACCAAGCTGGGGGCCTGCCCAACGGCGGCTTTCCCCACGTCGTCCCAAGACGATCAGATCGCAACGTCGACCCCGGTCTAAAATCACATGATCAGCAACCCCTTCCACGTATTCGGTCGTGCACTTGACATGGGCCCGTTCGCAGCGGCGTTCTAACTGTGCGAGCACCTCTTGACCTCTTTCGCTGACAAGTCTTCCCACTTCCAAAGCGGTCATCGTCATTGTCGACGTGATTCCTGGGAAGGCTCCATCCTGGGGGGCTGCCCAATAGGGGGCATCGATCAGGCGGACATCCGCTACGAAGAGTCCGTGAATATCACTTTTGCCGTGAGCGGCAATTTTTATAGCTTGTTCGAGTGCGCTCCAACTATCGTCTGAGCCGTCGACAGGAACAAGAATGTGTTCAAACATGATGTTACCTCGATGAGGGAAAGGAATCGTTCAATCTACTGACATCATACCTTTTCTTCTTATGTTCTGCAGTGATGCAAGTCACAACGGACGATAATAACCCGGACGATCATGGTTCGGACTGGCGTATCACCGCCCCGCTCCGCCCCTCACCTTCTACGAAACCAGCGATTGCACCCCCCCCATCTCCCCTTAAAACCCCAGCCCGAGCTCCCCGCGTTCACCGTTTTCACTGGCGGCATGGGCCAGGGCAAGGAGCTTACGCCAGTTATCGATGATCAGGTGGTTATGTTCGCCGCGGTGCAGAACACCTTGCTGCTCGAAATGGCGCATCGAGCGTGAGACCACTTCTCGGGCTGTACCGATGATCTGGGCAATCTGCCGATGTGAAAGGCCCCAGGCCAAGTCGATACCATGAGGCGTGAGCTCTCCTTCCTCCTGGGCGTAAAGCAGAATGAGGCGAGCAAGGCGAGTGGAAACATCAGTGAAGGCAAGATCACTGGCTAACGAGGCCAGTTGGCGCAGTTTTTGCGCCATGTAAGGTAAAAGGCTCCCTGCCAGCTCCGGATAACGTTGCAGCATGGTCTGCATTTCTTGGTTGTCAATCACATAAAGTCGCACGTCAGTCAGTGCTGCCGCCGAAGCGGGATGTGGTTCGTGGTCCAAAAGAGGGGGAACATCGAAAAGATCACGCTCGTGCAGCATGAGGATGGTCTGTTCGCGACCTTCAGGCGACATTTTGTATAAGCGCACCCGTCCCGCTGCTACGATGTAAAAAGCCGTAGGTTCTTCTCCCTCCAAAAACAAAATTGAATTACTGGCGTAGGTGCGGAGATGAAAGTCGCGGCCAATTTCCCTCAGGAGGGAAGGAGGGGCGTTAGCAAAGAGGGGAACACTGCTGAGAAAGGCAAGCTGGCTTCGGGTCATGACAATATGGTGGGGGGAGTCAGGCGATGATGGAGAAAGCACCACCATCGCCTGGCGAATCAACCGATACCGGATTGCTCCCGGCCACGCCGCGTAATGGCGTCGATAAGTACGGCCGCGAGAAGGACAAGGCCCGTAATGATAAACTTGGCGCCAGCACTCAAGCCCAGCAAACCCATCCCGTTCTCGATACTGGCGATGACTAAAGCGCCGAGAAGAGCGCTCATCACCCGCCCGTAGCCACCGAACAAGCTGGTACCACCGATGACCGGCGCTGCGATAGACATCAGGAGCAAATTACCACCACCTGCAGCCGTATCCACCGAGCGCAGGCGAGAGGCGAGGACAATCCCGCCCATGCCCGCCATTAAGCTCGAGATCATGAAGACCAGAATCTTGATGCGGTCGACCTGGATACCGGCACGTCGCGCCGATTCCTCGTTACCACCGATGGCGTAGACATAGCGGCCGAAGCGAGTGCGGGTGGCGATGTAGGAGAAAATCACGAGCAAGATCAGGAGAAATACGCCCACAAAGGGTACACCCCGGTCCTGATTGGCCACGTACACAACAGCGAGGACGAGAGCTGTTGTGATAACAATTTGCAGAAAGACAATGAGAAGGGGCTCAGAGGAGACACTGCGATGTTGCCGCATCCGCCAGCGTCTGAGGTGATTGATGGCAAAGAAAAGAATGGAGGCAATGCCGACAATCCAACCCATGGTTGGAGACAGGAAGTAGTTGGCAATTCCGATAATTACTGGGTCCTGAATGATGACCGTGCCTCCCGTGCCGATCAAAATCAACACAACCCCGTTCCACACCAAGAGGCCTGCCAAAGTCACGATAAAGGAAGGAAGCCTTGCCTTGGTGATGAATGCGCCCTGGATAATGCCGATCGCAGCCGCAAATAAGAGAGCGGCAATCACCGCCAGTAACCAGTGCCACTCGGTAGGAGGACGCAGTCGCATCGCCAAAAACACGGCTGACACAGCGCTCACGTACCCTACTGACAAATCAATTTCACCGAGAAGAAGAACAAAAACCACGCCGATGGCAATTGTCGTGATGCCTGCCATCTGTACAATGAGATTGACGAAGTTGCGTGGGGTCAGATAGTGTTCGTTTTGGGATTGAAAGATAATAGCAATGACGATGATGCCCAGAATGATGGGGAGCGAGCCCATGTCACCACTGCGCATTCGTCGCATATAATTTTTGACATAAATACCCAAAGAGGGAGCGGTCGTCCCTTCGAGCAGGGCGTTTTGGGGGACTGAAGTCGTTTCGTTCACATCGCTCATGAGTTTACCATTCCTGGAACATTACTGAGTTGGCCTGCGGTAATGGCATATACCACTTCCTGTTGGTTTGTTTCCGCAGCATTGAAAACAGTGACGCGCTGTCCGAGACGCAGTACCGTGATGCGGTCGGCCACCTCGAAGACATCGTGAAGGTTGTGGGAAATGATGACGACGGCCAAACCTTTGTCTCGAAGTGTTTTTACCAGTTCGAGTACCTGACGCGTCTGAGCAACGCCGAGGGCGGCGGTGGGTTCATCCAAAATGACGACTTTCGAATTCCACATGACAGCCTTGGCAACAGCGATAGCCTGGCGCTGACCACCGGAAAGGGAAGCTACTGGCTGGCGTACAGAGCGCAAAGTCGATACCGATAATGAATCCAAGGTGCGGATGGCGGCTTCTTCCATATTTTCCTCATCCAGGCTCCACAAGCCGCGAACCGCTTCACGCCCCAAAAACATATTGGCAACCACATCTAGATTATCCGCCAAAGCCAGGTCCTGGTACACGACTTCGATACCAAGAGCGGCGGCATCACGAGGGCCGTGAATATTGGCTTCCTCTCCTTCGAAAAATATCTTACCCTCGTCGAAAGGATAGATGCCGACAATTCCCTTGATCAAGGTCGATTTACCGGCTCCATTGTCCCCGACCAGCGCCATCACTTCTCCCGCCTCTACTTCGAAATCGACCTTTTGTAGGGCCTGAACCGCCCCAAAGCTTTTCGATACACCTTTGAGTTCAAGTATGGGTGCCAAAGCGCTACCTCCTTACGATGAGAAAGGATGTGAAGTGGGGGCGCCTGAACGGCACCCCCACGAGAGAGATTCGGGATTAGCGATCAGCCGGGCAGTACTGCTCGAATTCGCCTACACAAATTTCTTCCCAGGTGCGGAAACCATCGGCAATGACCGTTTCGGCGATATTGTCTTTGGTGACAGCAAGGGGAGTCAGTTTCATGAAGGGAATGTCATTCTGACCGTTGTTGATGGTGTCATTGGTGAGTGTGGCAACATCTTCACCCTTGAGCAAGGCAATAGCAGCCTTGGCGGCAGCTTCTGCTTCGAGCTTGATGGGTTTGTAAACGGTCATGCTCTGCCAGCCGGAGAGGATGTTCTGGATACCACCGACGGTGGCGTCCTGGCCGCTGAGCGGCATGGGGTCCATGCCCTGGCTCTTGAGAGCGGAGATGACCGAGTTGGCGAGGCCGTCGTTGGCAGCAAAGGTTGCATCGACGTCACCACCGGCGGCGGTGAGGATTTGCTCGTAGATGACGAGGGCTTGCTGGTTATCCCAGTCGGGCACAGCCTGGTCGGCGACGAGGACCCAATCACCGGCATCGTAGTGGGGCTTGGCGACGCTGTAATAGCCTTCACGGAAGAGGGTGGCGTTGTTGTCGGTGGGGGAGCCATTGAGCTGCACAACACGTTTTGGATCAGCAGGAAGGGCGTTGATGAGGGGCTCGAGGGTTTCGCCCATGAGACGACCGACAGCGACGTTGTCGAAGCTGACATAGATATCAGCGCCGGGGCCTTCGATAGTGAGGCGATCGTAATCGATAACTTTGACGCCAGCTTCGCGTGCAAGGGCGATGATGGCAGCGCCGCTACCACTATCGAGGTTGACGAGAAGGATGACCTTGGCGCCATTGGTGATGGCTTGTTCGGCTTGAGTTTGCTGCATGCGGGCATCGCCTTCGGCATTGACGATGGTGTAGTCAACGCCAGCGGCATCGAAAGCTTGCTCGAAGAAGCGGCGGTCGTCTGCTTCCCAGCGGGCAGATGAGGCGCTATCGGGTAGCAGGACGGCAATGCTTCCTTCCGATGCCGGGGCAGGAGCGGTTGTGGCTTCAGGTGCAGTCGTGGGTGCTGCCGCTGGTTGACTGGTAGCACAAGCCGTAGCGAGGAGGGCAATCGCTAGAATGGAAAGCACAATAATAAACCTTCGCATGTCTGTCTCCTTTTGAAAAAAGTTGTTAGTTGAGATTTAGATTGAGAAAAAACACTATTCTGATGTCAGCTTTGGGCACCTCCTCGTATGCTTGTGCATCGAAATCCTTTCCGCCGGCAAACGAACTCTATGAATTGTTACCGCAGACCGTCGAACAATGCATAGCGGATAAAACAAGCATTTAGTTTATCACAGAAATCTGTAATGTCAACCTTTGCTTGAATCACAAAATGCCCCCTTCACAGCCTCCCCCAGGCATTCTTTTTCGCCAATAATTTGGAATTTTATCCCCGCCGGGAAGTGATGCCCGCATCTTACGGCATAAATGCCTGGTGATTGAATTATGTATCCCTAACCCGGACAAGCCAGAAGCAAGAAGGCGAGACCGGGGATAGGTAAACCGGTAAGCTGGGAGACCAGCAAAACCTGTAGACCTGTGCGTAGGGAGACCTGTAGG
>JAADFV010000057.1 GCA_013152695.1 Chloroflexota bacterium
CAAATACCTCGCGCCTGGATTGTTCCCGGCGGCACTTCGTCACTCCAGCGCTCTTCACCAATGACCTTAAAGCGCACAGCCAGTGTTTCTGGATCGATGCGTACGCGCTCGATCGCCCCCGGCGCTGCGCGCATCCCATGTGTAATTTGCGCTCCTTCCAGCGCCGGCCCGGTGGGGCTGGAGGTGCACAGTAGTCGCTCACGGTTGCCCAGCAACAACTCGCCATTGGTGCCTACGTCGATAACGAGCATGATTTCGTCCTGGCGATGAGGCTGCTCCGCTAAAATCACACCGACATTATCGGCACCAACAAAGCCAGCTTCCAGGGGCAAGACATGCAAACGGGCACCGGGATGAAATCGCAAGCCAATATCAGCAGCCTGTAAATCGAGGGCATCTTCGACGACGGGGATAAAAGGAGCAACGCCCAATGAGCGTGGGTTCAGGTTCAGGGCGAGGTGATGCATGACACTATTCCCCACCATGGTCATGTCGACGATATCCTTAACACTTTGCCCCACCTCCTGCGTGGCCTCTCGTGCCAGGCCATTGATGGCACGAATGACGGCCCGATGCAGACGCTCGCGGCCACTGGCCTCCTCGTTGGCGTAAGAAATGCGTGACATGATGTCATCGCCGTAGGTGACCTGGGGATTCATGTCAGTGGCCGTGGCCAGGAGCTCACCCGTGCGTAAGTCGCACAAATAGGCGGCCAAGGTGGTCGAGCCTACGTCAACTGCCAACCCAAGAGGCTGTTCATGATAGCCGGGCTGTACACGGATGACCAGGCGCTCATCCCATACCGTAAGCGTTATCGCGCCGCCGGCTTCGTGTAGGGCATCAGATAGCTCGCGCAGAGCGGGATAAGCAAATTCAACACCTTTTAGGCCAAAGCGACGCTCCAATTCGGATAGAACACGCTGTCGGTCGGCCCGGTCACCGGGGTGAGGCGGCTCCAGCTCGATGTAATGTAGACGCACGATGGGGTCTACGGCGATAGCTCGCCCTGACGCCTGCTTGAGCACGACCTGCTTCTGCGCCCGACTTTCCTCGGGAACCGTGACAAGAACATCGCCCAGCACCCGCGCTGTGCAGGAAAAACGATAGCCTGGAGGGAGAATGCCTTTCTTTTGGAACGCCAGCTCCCGCTCACTGGGTGGGCTCAAGTGAGAAGCACGAGATTGCACATCATATTTGGGAAAAACCCCTTCTTCAACCCGAACCATGCACTTATTGCAGGTTTCTCTACCCCCACAGATGGCCTCGATCCCTACACCCAAGCGCCGTGCTGCCTCTAGCAGGGTAATCCCCTCGGGCACCATGCCACTCCGTCCTGATGGCTGCAGGACGACCTTATGCTTGGATTCCGATGCAGAGCGATTTAAGGCCACAATGTCTCCGAATTCCTTCGAGAAAATCAGGCAAAGTTGGAACGCTTCCCGGTCAAATCAAAAAAGAGAGGAAACCTCTCCCATTTGGGATCGGCTTCCTCTCCTCGGAGGTTAGGCGTCCAATAAAGGTGAACAGCAAGCGGTCTGGCTTAGTCAGGCACCTACGGTTACAGCCCGACCTTACAGTTGCGGGACAGCGCCGGCCTCTCGCATGAAGGCGATTCACCGGACTTCGCACCGGGGAACTGCGGTTACAAAAAGTCAATCTACACAGCCCTCCCGGCTTCCTCCCCAAGCGCTGGAGAAGAAGTGCATTCACCTATGAATTGAATATTTGACTATTGTTCTAAAAATGAACATTATTCAATATTGTTCGTAGTATACTCGATTTGACTTACACTGTCAAGGGGTGTTAGCCTGATTCTTGGGCAAACTGATCATCTTTCGTACCCCTATCCCCTCCCAACTTTTGTTTAATTCCCTTAGAGGAAACGTCTGACAGGAGTCAGTTTAACATGACTGTAACAAGTGAGCGACGCAAACGGCAATGGGATGAGCGCGAAAATCTCATTCTCAGTACGGCTCGCCGGCTTATCCATGATAAGGGCTTTCTGAGCCTCACGATGTCGGAGTTGGCCGAGAAGGTTGAGTATTCGGTGGGGACCTTGTATCGCCACTTTGGCACCAAAGAAGATCTGCTGATCGCACTGGCTGTGCAATCCATTAGCCAAAGAGCCCTCCTCTTCGAGCAGGTGCGCAAAGCCAAACGACCTTCTCGTGACCGCGCCTACGGCATCCTCATCGTCCGCCTTATGTTGGCCGAATCCAAACCCGAGACATTCGACATCGAGCGTTTGGCCTCATCACCATCCATTTGGAAACGCGCCACCAAAGAGCGTTACCAAACTATGGTGGCCATGGAGCAGCGCTGTAGCCATGTCGTCCTCGACATCATCAGAGATGCCCTCGCCGATGGTGATTTGCCGAAAGGCCAGGTGATCGAAGGGGACATCATTTTTGGCTTATGGAGCATCACCGTAGGTTTCCACCGCCTGGTGCAATCTTTCGATGATATTCACCAAGTAGGGCTCGCCAATGCTATCGAAGCGGTGAAAAAGAATTATCGCTTATTACTGGATGGCTACGGCTGGCGACCAGTAGAAAACTGGGATGCAGTGGCCGTCGAGCAAGACATTCGTGCGCAACTTCTTCCCGAGTAGGCAGGACAGCCGCGGGGGCTACCTGAAACCCTCTTGGCAAAACAGCGGCTTTCTGCTAAGATGTCAGTAGGCTACCCAACGGGAGAAACCTTGCAGCCGAAGCGAGCTCCGCGGTCGCAGATGGCACTTCTATCGGAATTCTTGCATTATTATTTCATTGGTGGCTTCTGGAGATCGCCTCCCTCTTGATGTTGGGTAGTTCCCAGAGGAGGCTTCGCGGTGCCGACCCTCCAGTTCTCATTCCTGGGCCTGCTGACTGTCTGTGCCGAAGATCAGCCCCTGCCCACCCCGCCGACACTTAAATCTCAGTCGCTTCTGGCTTATCTGGTACTGCACCGAAGCCAGGCGCTAGCGCGCGAACGCCTGGCCGGTATGTTTTGGGGGAACCGGCCCGAGCCCAAAGCCAGACAGTCTCTCTCCACTGCCCTCTGGCACATTCGCCGCTGCCTGCCAGATAGCACACTTATCCGTGGTGATGCTCACGTGGTGCAATTCGATCCGCAAGCCGACGTTTGGATCGATGCGGAGGTTTTCGAACAGCAGGCAGGTGGAACAGCCTTGGCCGATCTGGAACAGGCTGTTGCTCTCTACCGGGGGGATTTCCTGGAAGGGTTTTACGACGACTGGATTCTCGACGAACGTTACCGCCTGGAGGCTCTGTTTCTACAAACCCTGGCACACTTGATGCGTCGCTACGAGGCGATCGGAGACCATGAAGCTGCTTTGGCATCGGCCCAACGGCTCCTACGCCGCGATCCTCTGCGTGAGGAGGCTCACCGCGTAGCGATGCGGGCCTACGCCCGTCTGCGGCAACGCAATGCCGCCCTGGAACAGTACCGTCGTTGTCGTGAGATCCTCAGCAAGGAACTGGGGGTTGAACCAATGGCGGAGACGACGGCCCTGCAGCAGGCCATCCTCGCAGGGCGTTTTCGGCCGAAACAAGAGCCTGAACATGTTTCCCACCTGATCGTACCGGCTCCAGTTGTGAGTCCTCTTCCCCAGCAGAACCCGCTCCACCTCTTGGGGCGTAGTCCCCTGGTGGGGCGAGAGCAGGACATGGCTTTTCTCATCGAACGCTGGCAGCAGGCGATGGGGGGCCATGGCGGACTGGTATTCCTTCATGGCGAGGCTGGTATCGGTAAAACTCGCCTGATCGAAGAGCTCGTTGCCCATGTACGACCTCGAGGCGGGTGGGTGATCAAAGCAAACTGCTACGAATATGAGCATACACTACCCTACGTCCCTCTGGCTGACGTCCTGCACGCCCTTCTCGCCCTGGCCCGACCCCAGACCCTCGGGCGCCTTCCCCCCTGGCAGATAGCTGCGCTCAGCCGCCTGGATGCTTCCATTCTTTCCTCCCTGCCCGGCACTCCCCCCACGCTTCCGGCCAAATCAAGCCAGGTTCAGATCTTTACCGCCCTGAATTTCCTGCTTTCTGACCTTGCCCGGCACAATCCCTTGCTTTTAGTTTTGGAAGATTTACACTGGGCCGATGAATCCACTTTGATCTGGCTGCACACCCTGGGACGTCGCCTTGACGAGAGTCGTATCCTGGTTCTTGCCACTTACCGTTCCCAGGACAGAGCGCCCGACCATCCTCTGGCCAAACTCACCTTCAAATTGACCCGAAATGGTTCAGCGGCGCAGTTACGGCTTTCGCGGCTTTCTCCTCCTGCCCTCGCACACTGGATGCAAGGGATCAGCGATACAACCATTGAGAAAATCCATAAGCACACCGAAGGAAATCCTTTCTTCATTCTGGAAACACAGCGCGCCCTCCTCGAAAAACATTATTTACACCTGAATGAAGAAGGATGGATCGAAAACAATATTCCCCAGACACTTCCCATACCCGATTCTGTGCGCAAAGTCATCCAAATGCGCCTGGCGCGCCTGAAAATGCAAACGAGCAACGTCTTGAAGATGGCGTCAGTGATTGGGCAAACATTTGATTTTGATGTGCTTGTCAAGGCCTGGGGGCGGGACGAAGAAGAGACGCTCGAAGCTTTAGATGAACTTTTGGGTAGACGATGGCTACGCGAAGGCAGTGGCAGTAATGCTCGTGATTATGAATTCGAGCACCACATGGTGCGAGAAGTCGTTTACACGAGTTTGAGTCGTCCTCGGCGCCGGCAATACCATCGCCGTGTGGGTGAAGCGCTGGAAAGTCTTGCCCCGCGTCTCACACAAATCGCGGGTGAGCTAGCCTATCATTTCGAGCAGGCACAGGAAAACGACAAGGCCTTATTCTGGCTGGTCGAGGCGGGAGAACAGGCCTGGAAGAGTTATGCCTACCGCGAAGCTCTCGGCTATTTCCGCCGCGCTGAAGCTCTGCTTGGGCCGGAGCGAGTCGATGCTCTGGCGGCGCGAGCTCTGGCCGGTCTCGCCATCACCCACCGCGACGTTATCGGTGAGGAAGGGATGCAATGGCATTGGCTAGAGCGAGCATTGGAAATCCGCGAGGCCCTCGGCGATGAGCAAGGGGTGGCCGAGGTTTGCTATGCTCTAGCGTACCGGCCTACCAGCTTTGCGCAGGCAAGGAAGATGGTGCGGCGAGGCATCACTGCGGTCAAAGAAAAGGATGAAGGGGAACACCTTGTAGCTTATGGTTACGGACTGCTGGCCCGCTTTTATGAGCACGAGGGGAATTTCTCCCAGGCTCGTCTCTGGGCGCAGCGACAGCTTGAGCTCTGTCGAGAGCTCGGCCTCGAAAGTGGCATGGCCTACGCCCACCACCGTCTTGGCTCCCTCATCATGCGTGCAGGAGGGCCTCTTGGCAGCGCCATCGCCCATGAACGGGAGGTGCTTCGCCTCGCCAACCACCTCGGTTGGATAGATCTTGCTGCCGGTTCGCACAGCATCATCGGCAATTGCCTTATCGCCCTGGGGCGGACAAGTGAAGCAGAAGTCGAAGCGCAGGAGAGCCTTCGGCTCAGCACAGAAATCGACATTCCCTGGCGACAGTGCTGGGCTCTTCACCTTTTAGCGCAGGTGGCCTCTTTGCGGGGAGAGTGGCAAAAAGCGTTACATTTACTCGATCAAGCCGAGGTGATGAAGACCCGCCAGCCCGCTTCTTACCAGACCATTATTCTCGCTAAAAAGCGGGCGGCCTTGGTGGCACGCCAGGGTAATTTAGAAAAAGCACGTGCCTTGTTGGATATGGCCCTGGAGAAGAGCCGGCATGAATATCCCCGCTACGTGCACAGGTTGGAGCTAGACCTTGTCGCCCTGGATGTAGAGAGTGGCCGGATCGAGGTGGCGCAACAGCGCCTGGAACGACTACTCACCCAGCTCGAACAAGAGGAGGATACCTATGTCCTCGGCATCGCTGCGCGGCTGCAGGGAGAGTTAGCTGCGCTTCGCAGCGATCTTGAAACCGCAGAGCACTTCTTTGCCACCAGTCTGCAACAACTGGAGCCCTTGGAACAAGCACTGCAAGCAGCTTACACGCGACTGGCCTGGGGTCAGGCTCTATTGCCTTACGATAGAGATCGCGCCATCCACTTGCTACAACAGGCGTTGACGACATTCAGTGCTGCTGAAGCTCACGATGCCCAGGTCGTGCGTCGACTGCTCGGTTAGCGTTTTTTTGACATTTTTTTGAGACACGGATGCTAAACTCAAACTGAGATCAGGAGCAACCTTATGACCACACGTCCTCCCATTCCTCCCCTCAGTACTTTTATCATCCGTTTCTGGCAGGAACCATCTGCAACTGGACCCTGCTGGCGCGGTGTGGTGCAGCACATCCAGTCAGGCGAACAGACGGCCATCAACAATAGTAGCGCCTTGCTGACTTTCATCCAGCGCTGGGTGCACATGAGCGAAAGTAACAGCAATAACAAGGACTCATCAGTGGAGGATCGGTCAAATAACAACTAAAAGCTGTTTTGTTGGTTTGCTCAATGAATTCCTCATCTTTTTACCACATTTTCACCCCGATGTTCACAGAATTCCCCTCAAACCAGGGAAAATCTGTGTTCTGTGTGCAAAAGGAGGACCGATGATGACCAACACAAAACCACCACCACGAAAAGAGGCGACCCCAGCAGAGTCTGAGCCCTACCCCTGGCTCAAAAGCTACGATAGCGGCGTACCTGCCACGCTGAAGCCCTATCCTCATAAAACCCTGCTCGATATCGTTGCCGAGACTGCACGCGAACGCCCCCAGCACCCCGCTTTTCTATTCAAAGGAGCACGGATTAGCTACGCTCGGCTGCAAAGGGAGAGCCAGACCTTCGCCTCAGCGTTGGCTGATATGGGAATTAAACCGGGGGATCGTGTGGCCTTGCTCATTCCCAACTCGCCCCAGTTCTTCATCGCCCAATTCGGTGCCTGGAAGGCCGGTGCTATCGTCTCGCCCCTCAACCCCCTTTACACCGAACGGGAGCTGAAGCATGCTCTCAATTATGTCGGTGCCCGAACTGCGGTCGTGCTCACGCCCTTCTACGCTAAACTTAAGGCCCTGCAGGCAGAAACGCCCGTGCAGCGGGTGATCGCCACGAACATCAAGGAATATCTGCCAGGCGTGCTGCGCCTCCTCTTCACCCTGTTCAAGGAGAAAAAGGAAGGGCATCGCATCAGCCTGGAGCGAGGCGACACCTGGATGCAGGATTTGATGCGCGATCATCGGGATGCCCCCCTGCCCGATGTCACGATCAAGCCCGAAGACCCGGCCCTGCTCATGTTCACCGGCGGCACCACGGGCCTACCCAAGGCCGCGATTAACACCCATCAGGGCCTAATCATGACGGGTATGCAGATCAAAGCCTGGTTTGGCGAGCTGTTAGTGGATTGGGAGGACATTATCCTGGCGCTCATGCCCATGTTCCACATCTACGGACAGGCGGGCATTGCGACCACGGGATTCCTCGGCCATCATCCCCTGGCCCTGGTGCCCAATCCGCGTGACATGGACGACGTGCTGGCAACCATCCGCAAGAACCGGCCCGCGTTCCTGCCCGGCGTGCCCACCCTCTTCATCGCCATGATGAATCACCCTGACGTACAGGCGGGTAAGGCTGATCTGAGCAGCCTCAAGCTCAACATTGCCGGGGCAGCGCCGTTGCTCTACGAGATCAAACAGCGCTTCGAAAAGCTCACCGGCGGCCGCATGGCCGAGGCTTACGCGCTCACCGAAACCACCTGCACCGGCGCTATGACCCCCGTGCTGGGCCGCTACAAACCCGGCGCCGTGGGCCTCCCCTTCCCCGATGTTGAATTGCGCATCGCCGATCTTGAAACGGTCGAACGCAAGCTGCCCCTGGGCGAGACGGGCGAGATACTCATCCATGCTCCGCAGCTCATGATCGGCTACTGGAATCTCCCCGAAGAAACCGCCAAGACCATCCGCGAGATCGACGGCAAACGCTGGCTCTGCACGGGCGATATCGGCTTCCTGGACGAGGATGGCTACCTGCACATCGTGGACCGCAAGAAGGACCTGATCAAACCCAGTGGCTTCCAGGTGTGGCCGCGCGAAGTGGAGGAAGTGATTGCCTCTCACCCGGCCGTGGTCGAGGTAGGCGTGGTCGGCGTACCCGACGAATATCAGGGCGAGGCCGTCAAAGCCTGGGTGGTGCTGCAACCTGGCCAGACCCTGACGGCAAAGGAGTTGAAGGACTGGTGTCGCCAGCACCTGGCGGCTTACAAAGTGCCGCGTTATGTCGAATTCTGCAGCGATCTCCCCAAGAGCACTGTGGGTAAGGTCCTGCGCCGGATGCTGAGGGAGTCTTCTGAACAGCCGCCTGAAAGTCAGGCTCTTTAGGCCTTCGGCCAGAGACCAACCTCTGACCCAAAGCGCTGATAGAGCCGGAGCCTGCCCTTGAACACTGTGAAGAGTTCACCTCAGCTAAGTACAAATACGAAAAGGCCCATTACGGTGCCAATTCTAGCGAAGAATCTAGCGATGTATTTACCGCTAGGCCCTTCACTAGCGTTTCCTGTTCATGTCAAAGGAAAAAGAAGCATGAAGGTTTTTATCACAGGCGCCACTGGCTTCATCGGAACTCATGTGGCCGAACAAATGTCGCAAAGCGAACATGAGTTGTACTGTCTGGTTAGGGAAACCAGTAATGTCGATCGACTTAAAGAGCTGGGAGTGACCCTCGTTACGGGTGATGTCACCGATAAGGAATCTCTTCTTCGAGGCATGGCCGGCTGCAACTGGGTAATCAACCTCGCCAGCATTTACTCGTACTGGGAGCCCAACAACCAGATCTACACCGATGTCAATATCGAAGGCACGCGCAATGTCATGGAGGCTGCACTGGAGACAGGTGTTTCAAAAGTCGTACACGTGAGTACGGCCCTCGTCTACGGCAAACCAGCGGAGTGCCCCTTCCGTGAAGAAAGTGCGGTAGGGCCGGTCAGGTTCAGCGAATACGCCAGAACTAAATATGAGGGAGAACTCATTGCCTGGGATCTTTACGA
>JAADFV010000058.1 GCA_013152695.1 Chloroflexota bacterium
AACTTTCTTCCCTCGAACTTTTGCTGCTGGACAACTTTGCCCAGCAAGCAGCTACAGCCATCGATCAGATACAGCAGTTGGGACAGGTTCAGCGCCATCTCCAGCGCAAAGAAGAGGAGCTCCAGCGTTTGCGCCGGGCCAATCTCCTCCTCTCCTCGCGCCTGCGTCTGCAAGAAACCCTGGAGGCAATTTTACAGATGGCGCTGGAAGTGACCGGTGCTCGCTACGGCATCTTTCGTCTTGTCGATCGAACACGGCAGCAGCTCCTCACCCAGGCCGTGGCCGGTGAAAAGTTAGAGCGTCCTGCCGTCGAGGCCCTCCCCATCGATGAAAGCACCATCACCGGCTGGGTGGCCGTACATCGCCGCCCCCTCCTCATCCCTGACATCGGCAACAGCCCCTGGGGAGCGCTCTACTATCCTCTCGATCGGCAGCTTACCATGCGCGCTGAGTTGGCCGTGCCCCTTCTCAATGCCAGTGGTCGTTTAGAAGGAGTGCTCAATCTCGAAAGTCCCCGCGTTGCCGCCTTTAGCGAGGATGATCGTATTCTCTTGCAATCCCTCGCCACCCAAGCCGTCATTGCCATTCAGGAAGTACGGCTGCTCGATGCCCTGCAGGAAGTTTCACGCCTTCTCCTAAGTGAGCCCCCCGCCCGTGTCTTTGCCCGCATCGTCGACATTGCCAGTGAGCGTCTTGATGCCGCCACCAGCGCTCTTTGGCTACGAAAGGGAGACGAGCTTGTGCTGCAAGCGGCGGATCACGGCCATCTTCCCGGCGACCGCCTTTCGATTGCTAACAGCCTCACCGGACAGGCCCTTTTGCAACGCACACCCATCTTCAGTCCCGACATCTGCCAGGACCCTCGCTTTGCCCGCCCTCAGCTTGCTCAGGAACAGGGCTGGCGCCAGGCCCTTATCGCCCCCCTTCTCACCGGTGAAGAAGAAGAACCCGTTGGTGCCCTTAGCGTTTACAGTACTGATGAGCGTTTTCAGGCCGATGACTGGTCTCTGAAAGTGCTAACACTTCTTGCCCATCACGCTGCCCTGGCCGTACGCCACAGCGAACACCAGCGCGCCCTGCGCCGCGCCCAGGAGCAACAAGCCATTGCCGAAACCTTTGCCGCCGTGGGCGACCTCGCCGCCAACCTCCTCCACCGCCTCAACAACAAAATCGGCGTTATTCCCGTCCGTATCGAAGGTATTCGCGACAAAGCAGATGCAGCCCTCTTGGAACAGCCCTATCTCAGGCACAATCTCGACGAGATCGAACGCAGTGCCATTGCCGCCATGACGATCATGGCTGATAGCCTTTCTTACCTGCGGCCGATCAACCTGGCCCCGGTAGATATTGCCGCCACCATCGCCGTTGCCCGCGACCAAATCACGCTACCACCTGGCGTTACCCTCCATACGCACGAGCTCGAAAGTCTACCCGCCGTGTGGGCCGGACAGCGTCGTCTCGCCCTCATTTTTACCAACCTTTGGGAAAATGCTATCGTTGCCATGCAAGGTCAGGGCGAGATTCACGTAGACGGCCGGCTGGAGGGAGAGTGGGTCTTCGTGGCCGTAAAAGATACCGGCCCCGGTATCCCTCCCGCTTTACACGAACGCATCTTCGAACTCAGCTACTCCGGTGCCCACCAGACACCCGGCAAATTAGGATTTGGACTATGGTGGGTCAAAACTTTGATGGCCCGTTTTGGCGGTCGCGTCTGGGTCGAAAGTGACGGGCAGCACGGCGCCTCCTTTATCCTACAACTCCCCCTGGCCCCCTCATGACTCCTCCCCTCCGTGCCCTCGTGGTCGAAGACGATCAGGCCTGGCAACAGATCCTGGTCGAACTGCTCAGCGATGCTGGTCTTAGCGTCGATGTAGCCGCGGACCTCAACACGGCCGAGGCGATTTTACGCGCTGCCCCCCACCGTCTGGCTGTGGTCGATCTCTCCCTGGCCGGGCCCGATCACCGCAACCGTGATGGCCTGCAAGTTCTGGCAGCAGTGCGCCAGCTTGATCCAGGATGTACCGCCGTCCTCCTTACCGGATTTGCCACGGTCGAACTGGCCGTTAGCGTGCTCAACGAATATAATGCCCACACCTGCCTGCGAAAAGAAACCTTTCGCCGGCGCGCCTTCCGCCAACTCATCCAGGATATTCTAGCTTTACCCCACCCTTCTTTGGCTGAACCCGAACCTCAATCCTCGGCTGTAAAGACCACCGTCACTTCATCATCGCCCCCTCCGGCCGCGTCCATCCTCGTCGTCGATGATGATGCCGGTTGGCGCAACGTACTCAGCGAAATATTGAACGATGCCGGGCATCAGGTGTATCCTTGCCGCAGCTATGGAGAAGCCCAGGGTACTCTGCAGCGCCACGACATTGCCCTGGCCATCGTCGATCTTGCTCTTACGCCCACCCTCACCAGTGAGGCAACGGCCGGCGGTTATCGCCTCCTTGACAATCTCCAGCAACGGCACATCCCTGTCCTCGTCCTCAGCGGCATCGCCACTCCCCACCAGATCGAGGACATCTACAGCACGTACTCGATTCACGCCTTTCTTGAAAAACAAAGCTTTGATCGCCGCGCCTTCCGGCAGCTAGTAGAGGCGGCTTTGGCCTCGGCTCCTGGCCCGCCCCTGGCCCAACTCACCCCCCGCGAGGGTGAAGTGCTGGAACTTCTTGCTCAGGGGCTGACCAACAAGGAGATTGCCCAGCAGCTGGTCATCTCTCCCAATACCGTCAAACGCCACACCCTCGCCATTTTTGCCAAACTCGAAGTAAGCACCCGCGCTGCCGCTGCCGCTAAATATCTGGCTGCCCGCCGTCAAAGCAGTCCCTATGCCTGATCGAATTAGGAGCAACTCGATGAAACATCTACTTCTTATGCGCCACGCTAAATCCTCCTGGCACCCTCGCTACGCTACTGATTTCGAGCGACCTCTGAACAAGCGCGGTCAGAACGATGCCCCTCGCGTCGGCGCCTGGCTGCAAGAGCACCATCCTCTCCCCGAATTCATCCTCAGCTCCCCCGCCGAGCGCGCTCGTCAGACTGTCACCGGCTTTTTGGAAGGGTCCGGTTGTGAGGCAGAAGTAGCCTGGGATCAGCGCATTTACGCTGCCAGCACCGGCACGCTTATGGAAGTAATCCGCGAGCTACCCGACGCCTACGAACGCGTCATGGTTGTCGGGCACAATCCCGGCTTTCAGAACCTGGCTTCAGCATTATGTAGCCGCGAGCTCCAGATGCCCACGGCAGCTCTGGCCTGTATCGAACTTCCAGTCGAAACCTGGCAAGATGTTAAACAAGGGATCGGCAATCTAGCTTGGTTAGTTGTACCCAAGCAGTTGTGAGAAGAGTTCGGGCATCAGGAGGGATTACTCATGCCCACACCGGCAACGACCGTCCCACAATCCGGACAACGGCTGTCGACTATACGATTTTCCATGATATTGAAGCCACGGCGCTGAATGAGACGGGTACCGCAGTGGTGGCAGAAAGTATTTTCGCCCTCACTGCCGTAGACATTACCCTCATACACATAGTGCAAACCCTCTTCCAGGCCGATTTCGCGGGCACGGCGGAGCGTGCGAGGGGGTGTACGCGGCTTATCGAGCAGTTTGTAGGTGGGGTAGAAGGCACTGACATGCCATGGGGTATCGGCAGAGAGCTCATCGCGAATAAAGCGGGCGATATCGCGTAGTTCTTCCTCGCTGTCATTGAGGGTTGGAATGATCAGCGTAGTAACCTCGACCCAAATACCTACTTTTTTCATCAATTTGAGCGTGTCAAGCACCGGCTGTAGCTTGGCTCCCACCAATTTACGGTAGAAATCATTACGAAATGACTTCAAATCCACGTTTGCCGCATCCAAATAAGGTTGAATCGTCTCTATTGCTTCAGCGGTCTCGTAGCCATTGGTGATAAAAAGATTGGCCAGGCCGTGGCTATGGGCAATACGGGCTGTATCGTAGGCGTACTCGAAGAAAATCGTCGGCTCGGTGTATGTGTAAGCGATGCTTCGGCAGCCGGTGCGCTCGGCATCGGCCACGATTTGAGCAGGGGTCGCCTCGACGCCCATGATCAGGTGTTGCTCACGCGGCATCTGCGAGATTTCCCAATTCTGACAGAATTTGCAGCGAAAATTACAGCCGGGTGTGGCTATCGAATAGGCGCGGGTGCCCGGATAGAAGTGAAACAAAGGCTTTTTTTCGACGGGGTCGACATGTTGCGAGATCGTACGGCCGTAGACCAGGGTGTAAAGTGTACCTTCGCGGTTTTCCCGCACCTGACAAATGCCTTTGTGTCCATCGACGATCACACAGCGATGGGCGCAGAGGTTGCAGCGGACTTTGTTGTCATCAAGTTTTTCATAGAGCATTCCTTGCTTGACTTTGATCATTTTGCGCCTCCCGCGCTTGTGTTTAAGGGCTGCCAGCCCCAGGGACGCTCTTCGTATGTTTGGCGCCACCGGAGCCACAGCATATTTCCCTGTTTGATGGGATTATGATCATGATTGCCCCGCAGCATATCGATTAGGTTTCGTTCATAGCCATAACGCATCATTTTTTTGCAGGTGGGTTCACAGTCATAAGGAACTTTACGAAACTCGAAGGTGTCGGCTTCGGTGTCGAGAATGCCATAGGCGGCATGCACCATTCTGTCGCCATTGCGAGGTTGGCCTACGCTGCCCGGGTTGAGCAATACCAGATCAAAACGATCAAGGCGTATGGCTTCCTCGTAGCGGATGGGGGAAAGGAGAGGCTGAGAGAGAGCATGGGGTTTGATGGCGATGTAGGGAATGTGGGTGTGGCCGTGGATGAGGACGGTAGTGCGTCCCTCTTGCTGAAGTGTCTGAAGATAGGCCACCTGTTCCGCCATGTGACTGGTATGCACATCCCAGGGAAAGATGTAATGGCTGGCTTCACCAAAGCCGGCATTGAATATCTCCGAGCCCAGAGCACCATGCACCAGCCAGTAATCGACCTCTGCCCCTGGCAGATGACGGGGCTGTGTACGCTGGCGTTGCCAGTTACGCCGGCACCAGGCCCAAAGAAGAGGACGGGCGCCGTTGACACGATAACCACGCAAAGCCTCACGATGTTTACGATGAATGACTTGCTCGTAGCCCTTGATGCCGGCATTACTGGCCCGTTCCACCGTGTAAAGATCATGATTACCGATTTGCCACTGCCGAAACGGTACCACCTCTTGTAGTTTCTGTATCACTTCCACCGGATTGGGGCCGCGACCGACGGCGTCGCCCAGGAACCACCAGGTCTGCACACGACCACGACCGTCGGCGAGTACAGCCTCGAGAGCCTCGAGATTGGCATGGATATCTGCGAGAAGACCGATGCGCATGGCCATCTATCTCCTTTGCTCCAGGTGACTTTGGCGTCTGTCATAGCGTTGGCGGTACCTTTTCACAGCAGGGTCAGACTTATCGATTCTTTCCGCCTGGGTCAAAAAGTCCAAATAGATTTCTTGACTACGCCATGTTGCCCTCCGATCCGGCGTCTTTTCAACATGTTGTTTCATTTTCTCTTTGAGAACAGTAAGGACTTTCTCTTTTTCCGCAATTTTTTCTTGGATTTCCTGCAAGGCTTGACGAGCACGGAGTACCTCTCTTTCCAGGAATTCCTGCCAATAGTCACGTACTTTTTCTCTGCGCGCTTCCTCGATTTGCTGCCATAAATCAGACAGAGAAAAGTCCCCCATGGGTTCGTAGCCGTAGGTGTTGCGTGCTTCGTTCAATGCCGCCTGCGAAAGAGGTGTCTTGGGCAGACGTGCCAGCATGGAAGCAATCAGTTCGGCGTGTTGCGCCAGCTCTGCAGATTCCGGTTTTGCTTTGCTCAGCTCACCACGCAGATGCCTGCGGCTATCCTTTTCAGCCCGTTGCATCGCCTGTAAGCTAGCGATCACCGTTCTTACCCAGGCACGCCAGGCCTGCCAGTTGCTTTTTTGGGCACTGATAACCTGTTCCAACTCCCAAAGATTGGTGATGACCGGCACTGTTGGCTGTGTTTCCTGCTCAGAACGATTTTTGGGTAGCCGGCGGTCATCATAAATGCGGATATGCCCCGATTTGAACTCAAGACGGATGCCATTTTCGTTCATTTCGCGTAGGCGTTGGCGAACATTCGTTTGTAAATGATTGGTCTTATCGCGCAGTTCACGTACATGGCTTTGCAGTATCTCGAAATCAGCCTCTTCCTCGATGGCGTCTCCTTCGAAGGCGCCTTTGATTTCGTCGTAAATGCGGCCGATGTCGAAGCAGGCATCCTCCAGTCTGCGCACGATGTCCAGCCACTTTTCTAGCTCGGGCGGTGATAACTGCCGGAGCGACTTCTTTTGTTCGTCCAACTTACGGCGCAGGTCTGCTAAATCCCGGTTTGGGCTCAATTCTGGCGCTACGGTCCAGGTCCACTGACCGCGCCCGAAGATATCCTCCAACTCTGCCCGCACTTTTTCCAGCAGCCGTCGCGTCTTCTCCCACTCACCGAGAACGATTTCTAATTCCTCCCCATCCTGTCTCAAGAGTTTCATCGTGCGTTCTGAGGGCGCCTTGGCGAGATCGACCTCTAAGGCGATTTTCAGTTTTTCCAGGAGGATCGTGCCCTCCCGGATCGCCCCATCCAAGTTGACTACGGGCCGCCGCAATAGCTGGTCCACAGAATCCACGAGATCATTATAACGCCCGACTGCCTTGGTTTTCATTTGCATCATGCGCTGTTCCAAAATGGGATCAGACCCACACATTTTCCTGGCCAATTCCATTTTACGCAGCGCCTCGAAGATATCAAGGCCGGGGTCGTCCTCGATGCCAGCAATATCTGCCTGAAGCTCCCGGCAAATGACATTCTGCCAATCGCGCAATAACCAATCCTTCGCTTCACGTAGGGCTTGCGCGTAATCTTCTCGGATTTCTCCTTCCTTTTGGGCGAGAGCCAATAAGCCCTGCACAAATGAGTCTAGCAATTCTGTTGCCGTCTCGAACTGGCCCTCTCGCCACAGCCTCTGTGCTGTCGAGAGCAGTTGTAGTGTGTCGATCAAGTCGCTCTTGACCCGTCCGTAGCCGGTTGCCAGAGATGCCTGTAGCTCCTGAAGGCGACCATTGGCATCACCTCCTTGCTGGGGATTGGCATATCGCATAGCGAGGAGGCCACACAAAATGGGATCGATGGCCAACCACTGATCCTTTTGCCGTTCTCGCTGGATCAGATCAATCACAGCCTGGTTGGGGCCCTGGACAGCATAGTAGATCAGTGAAAAGAACCAGAGATCATTAGCCATGGCACTGGTGATGCCTGTATCCTGGGTACTGCGGCTGCGTAAGGAGTCGAGAGTGCGCAAAAGCTGTTCCCACTGATCGGCGCGGATACCTTGCTGCGAGCGGAGTTTGATCAGCTCCATGAGCTCATTGGTGTTTTGGTTCCAAACCGGCAAGATACGCTGATCCCGGCTCAACAGCATGCCCACCGTCGCCTCTTGCTGTAGACGCCACAAACGTTCTTGCAGGAGACCGGCGTTGGCAAAGTCCAACACGCCCTGGCGCTCGAGATCTGCCAGCATCTTGTTTGCTCGAGTAATGTCCTCGAGTGTGATCGTACTGCGGATGCTACGGTCGGGGTGGTCGAGATCGGCGAAGATATGAGCCTGCAGAAAGGACAAAGTACGCTGTTGCCATTCGCCTTTGATCTCGGCCAGCAGTAGTTTAAGGCCCTCTTGTCTGTAGCCGCTTTCTCCGGCCGAGGACAGCACCGTTTGTAAAACCTGCCAGATTTCTCCAAACGCCCCTTTCTGCCATTCATCTTTGATTCTCTGATAGATTTCGTGCAGGTAGGTGACGTCATTTTCCAGAGCGGCAATTTTAGAAACAAGCTCCTGATCCGCAGCTTGCTGGGCGGGACGACGGGCATCGGCGAGGGTGGCAAGGACGTTATCGGCCCAGACCTTACTTCCTACCGCTGCTGTTTCCTCATCGTCAGAAAGGGCGATGCCCCGAAATTGCTTATCGGCACGATGCCAGGCCTCGTAAGCCTCGTGGCGCAAGAGCAGCACTTCGACCTGCTGCCGGTACCGCTCATCGGCAATCTGCCCGATCATCTCGGGGATGTCTTCGGCACCGGGGTCTTGAGCAAAACGCTCCAAAATTTGTTGGTAGAGGGCAGAGTCGCCTAGTCGGAGCGAGAGTTCGTTTTTCAGAGCCTGCCATTCTCGAGCAAAACACTCAAAATAGCGTTCCTCCAGGGGAAATTGCTTACGCAGACGCTGTTCATCCAGAATTCCTTTCCTTACCGGTGGGTCCTGGGCCAAAACAAGAGCACGCTGCCCCTGAAATACCTCCCAGGCTCGAGCTTCAGCCTCCATTTCATCGGCCAGTACTTTCAGATCGTTGATGGGTTGGCTGAGATCGACACCGGCGTA
>JAADFV010000059.1 GCA_013152695.1 Chloroflexota bacterium
CGGCGCTGTTTCGTAGCCCTACGGTTCACCGTTGGGCGCTCGGCGCTAACACGACAGACACATCGCTCGCAGTCCCCCCGCGTTCATCGCCTCCGTGATGCGGCACAACACAAAAGTACCGATGATCGCGAAGTGCCTGCTCCTTGAATTATTAAAAATTCCTCGATTTGATTGACAGCCTCGTCTGTTTCTGCTATACTGGAAGTGCTTCCATGGAAGAGCTTCCATTTTCACTCCTTGAGGAAACTGAGTTGTGTCTCCGACGATTTATGATGTAGCAGAGCGGGCGGGAGTCGGCATTGCTACGGTTTCACGAGTTTTGAATAACAGCTCGCGCGTGCGGGCAGAAACACGAGCACGGGTTCTGGCGGCCATGGAAGAGTTGGGCTATGAGCCGAGCCCGCTGGCACAACGTCGGCCGCAACGGCGCCCCCTCGCCCTCGCCGTCATCGTTCCTTTCTTTACCCGTCCCTCCTTTGTTGAACGCTTGCGGGGCATCGAGGCGGCCGTGGCAGAGCGGGAGTATGATTTGGTCGTGTACAATGTGGAAACACCGGAGATGCGCGATGCCAGCTTTCGTAAGGCACTGCGACGCAATCGTGTCGATGGATTGATCATCATGTCCTTATCGCCCGACGATGAGGATGTTCGTAATTTTCAAAAACAAGGGGTGCCTGTCGTCTTGGTGGACGCCCGGCATCCGGCACTCAATCAGGTGGTTGTAAACGATGTGGCTGGGGGCGAGTTGGCTACCAAGCATCTACTCGAGTTGGGGCATCGGCACATTGCCTTTCTGGGTGATATCCAGGACAATCCTTTTCATTTTGTTTCAAGTCGTTATCGTTATCAGGGCTATTGCCGGGCACTCAAAGCGGCAGGGGTGGTGCAGCGGCCGGAGTATCACAAACAAGGTGAGCATAGCCATTATCAGGCACAAGTTTTCACGCATGAGCTTCTTGACATGGCAGAGCCTCCCACTGCCATATTTGCTGCCAGTGATACGCAGGCTATGGGATGTCTCGAAGCTGTACGCAAACGAGGCCTACGCCCTCCTGACGATATTTCTATTGTGGGATACGATGATATCGAGGTGGCAGAATATGTTGGGCTGACGACCATTCACCAACCCCTCTATGAAGCAGGATTGCGCAGTGTGGAGCTCTTGCTTGATGTAATCGAGCGGCCAGATCGCTCGCCCGTTTCCATGCAATTACCTGTTCACTTGGTCGAGCGTCAAACAAGCGGGCCACCAAAACAGATCGCCTCGCTGTCTGCATAAGGCAGCGCATTCAAAAGGAGGTGTGGTTTGTGTTGATTGTGTAGTAGTTCCCTCATTTTTTCAAAACCTGACTCTCTTCAAATTTAGGAGGAGGCAAAATGAAACGTTCCCTTATTTTGAGCTTGTTCTTGTTGTTAGCGCTGGCCGCGTTGGTGACCGCCTGTGCTCCCCCGGCCGCGCCCCCAACCCAACCCGCAGCCGCTGCCACAGTGGCACCGCCGGCTGAACCGGTGGTCGTAAGTGTGTGGTTCCATTCTGGTAAAGGTGAAGAACGCGAGGTTCTGGATGCCCAGGTCGAAGCCTTCAACGCCTCCCACCCCGACATTCAAATCGATGCTGTACGACTCCCCGAAGGCAGTTACAATGATCAAGTCAACGCCGCGGCCTTGGCTGGCGATCTTCCCTGCTTACTCGACTTCGACGGCCCCTTCCTCTACAACTACGCCTGGTCCGGCTACCTCCAACCCATTGACAAGTATGTCTCCGACGAACTCCGTGCCGACTTCTTGCCATCGATCATTGCCCAAGGCACCTATGGTGGCCGCCTCTACAGCCTGGGCACCTTCGATTCCGGCCTGGCAATTTGGGGAAATAAGGCCTATCTGGATAAGGCTGGCGTCCGTATCCCCACCAGCATCGATGACCCCTGGGATAAAGAGGAGTTTTTGGATGCGTTAGCGAAACTACAGGCGTTGGATGAGGTGGAGTACGCCATCGATATGAAGATGAACTACGGTCAGGGCGAATGGTACACGTATGGCTTTGCCCCCATCATGCAGTCCTTCGGAGGAGATTTGATCGATCGCACCACATACCAGAGCGCGGACGGCGTGCTCAATGGGCCTGAAGCCGTGGAAGGAATGACTTTCTTCCAAGACCTGTTCAAGCAGGGCTATGCCAATCCCTCACCGGCAGGTGACGATGATTTCTACATCAAAAAGATCACGGGTCTGTCCTGGGTGGGGCATTGGATGTGGACTCCGCACCATAAAAATTTGGGCGACGATCTCGTACTAATTCCCATGCCCAAATTGGGCGAAAAGGCGGTAACCGGTATGGGTTCATGGAATTGGGGCATGACCTCTTCTTGTGAGAATCCCGATGCTGCCTGGAAGTTCCTCGAGTATCTGATTTCGCCTGAAGAGATTTTGCACATGACCAATGCCAATGGTGCTGTGCCCGCGCGCAAGAGCGCCATTGCCCAGTCCGAACTTTATGCTGAGGGTGGGCCTTTGAACATCTTCGTGCAACAGTTGGAAGGTGGGGTGGCGGTTCCACGCCCGGTGACACCGGCCTATCCGGTGATCACGGCATCCTTTGCTGAGGCCGTGCAGAACATCGTCAGTGGTGCCGACGTGAAAAGTGAACTCGACAAGGCCGTCGCCGCCATTGATCAGGACATCCAGGATAACCAGGGTTATCCCCTCCCACAGTAGCCCCTCTCCCGGCTACTCCAGAGATGTTGGGGCCGCGGGAGACCGCGTTTCCCAACATCTCACCGCTTCTCATGGAGCTACGCTCGATGTCCAACTTGTCTCAGGCGCCTGCTCGCACCTCATCATTGCGCCGGCACGAAGCCCTAATGGCCTGGCTTTTCTCTGCCCCCGCCCTGTTCTTTCTCATCGTCTTCCTCGCTATCCCCTTCATCATGGCCATTGCCCTCGCTTTCACTGACCAACGACTGGTGCCCAATCCCAACCTCCCTACTCGCTTCGTGGGCTTGCGTAACTTCATCCGCCTGGCCGAGGATGAGACTTTTCACCGCGCCATTCTCAATAATTTTTACTTTGTCATTGTGGTTGTGCCCATTCAAACCGCCCTCGCTCTGTTTTTGGCCGTGCTCGTCAACCAGAAAATCCGGGCAGCAAATCTCTTTCGCACCATTTATTTTAGCCCCGTCGTTATCACCATGGTCGTCGTGTCGGTCATTTGGTTCTTTCTTTACAATCCAGGCGAGGGTTTAATCAACAAATTCATCGAGGCTGCCTCTTTCGGACATCTGGGCCCATACAACTGGCTCAACGACCCTAAACTCGCCTTTCCTGCCATCATGGTGCTTTCCATCTGGCAAGGCGTCGGTTTTCAGATGGTGATCTTTTTGGCCGGTTTACAGGAAATCCCCAGTGTGCTCTATGAGGCCGCAGAGATGGACGGTGCCAGTAAACGCCAGCAATTTTTCTACGTCACCTTGCCGCAACTGCGCAATACCACCATTTTCGTCGTTCTGGCGACAACCATCCTCGCTTTCAAGCTTTTCACACAGGTTTGGGTCATGCAAGGGCCATCAGGACACCCTCTCGGGAGTACGATGACAACGATGGTGTATGTGGTCAGCCAGGGATTCAAACTGGGAAAGATCGGCTACTCTTCTGCCATTGCCGTGGTCTTCTTCCTTATCGTTCTCGCCGTTTCCTTGCTGCAGCGGATATTCCTACGTGAGGAAAGGGTGGTGGAATGACATGAGTACCCCAATCCCTCCATCGAAAAACGTGATTTTCGCCAATAAATATCGCTGGCAGAACAACATACGCCTGATTGCTGTTTATCTCCTGATGCTCTTATTGGCCCTCTTTTTCCTTTTTCCAACCATTTTCATGCTGGTCTCCTCGATCAAGGCTGATGAGACCCAGGTTCTGGCCGATATGAGTTCCCTGTGGGCGTTCGTCCCTCGCGGCGAAATCGGGCTCCAAAACTATCGCGATGTCTTCGCTGCAATGCCTTTTGCTCGTTTCATGTTCAATTCGGTCTTCATTGTCGGCTCCATGGTCACATTCGGTTTGTTCATCAATAGCCTCATCGCCTACGCCCTGGCACGATTGCGTTTTCGTGGACGAGAATTGCTGCTCAGCATTATCGTTGCTCTCATCATCATTCCCTTCGAAGCCGTCGCTGTACCACTTTTGCTCATTGTCAATCGTTTTGGTTGGCTTGACAGCTATCATGTGCAAATTATTCCCTTTATTGCCGACGCTTTTTCCATCTTTCTCTTTTATCAATTTTTCATCAATCTGCCAAAAGACCTCGAAGATGCGGCTTTAGTGGATGGCGCTGGCCGTCTACGCATCTATTGGAGCCTGGTTTTGCCCTTGTCCAGGCCTGTGTTTGCAACAGTTGCCATCCTCCAATTTCTCATCCATTGGGGTGATTTCCTCTGGCCACTGATGGTCACGCGGGGTGAGTCATATCGGCCCTTACCCGTGGCCATGCAACAGTTTTTTAGCTACGATCCCAAACTCTGGGGTGACATCATGGCTTTTGCTGCCATGATCACCCTGCCTGTACTTATCATTTTTCTTGTTTTCCAAAAATGGTTTGTACAGAGTGTCGCCAGCACTGGTGTCAAAGGTTAATCCGTGAATCCCATCAATTACGATCATTCCCATCACCATAGCTTTCTTCGCTTACCCGCACCACACGTGCTGATGATCACAAACCATGGCATTCACCAGTGGCAAGTGACACCGGGCCTGCCAGACACCGGTGGCCAGAACATCTTTGTCAACCAGTTCAGCGCCACTCTCGCCCAACTTGGTTACAAAATCACCATCATTAATCGCGGTGGATACACCCACCCCTTCAGCGGAGAACGCTTGCAGGGCATCCATTACAAAGACGACCAACAGCGTATCCTCTATCTCGATGATGGCCTGCATCGCTTCGTGCGTAAAGAGGAGATGGGCGCACAGCTTCCCTTTCTCGCCACGGTACTGCAAGACATCCTGGCCAATGAGGGCACCGAACCAGACTTGATCATTTCCCACTACTGGGATGGTGCTGTTCTGGGCGTATTTTACAATAAAAGTCTACGTCGTCGCCTGCCTCATTTTTGGATTCCCCATTCGCTTGGCGCGATCAAGAAGAAAAATGTCGCCGCCGCGCGTTGGGCCGATTTGCATATCGATGAACGTATCACCACCGAAAAAGGGGTGCTTGTCGAGCTCGATGGCGTGATTGCGACCTCATCCCTGATCCGGCAATCTCTTCTTGAGGATTATGCTTATACCGGACCGGTTCTATTCCTTCCTCCCTGCATCGATCCCAAGCGTTTTCATCCCCGAACAGTGCCTGCGGACGATCCTGTCTGGTCATTTGTAGCCGAACGGGCCGGCTTGGATGAGGAAGAGGTACGGAAGAAGGACATTGTGATCGAAATCAGCCGTACCGATTCCAGCAAACGTAAGGATGTGCTGTTACGAGCCTTTGCCAATGCCAGCCAACAAGTACCCAACTGCCTCTTGATCGTGTCGATTGCCGATGATGGCACCGAACTCGCCGCAAAGCTCTATTCTTTAGTGACAGAGCTGGCGCTTGCAGGACGTGTCGCCATCGTAGGCTCTGTCTGGGAGCTGCTCCCCACCCTTTACGCCATCTCATCTGTCTACTGCACACCCTCGATCATGGAAGGATTCGGCATGTCAGCGCAGGAGGCCGCGGCCACTGCTCTGCCCATCATTTCTTCTCCCCGTGTCCCCTTTGTCAGCGAGTACCTCATGGGAGAAGAGGATGAGGCCATTGTGCAAGGAAAATTGCGCATTGGCCGCGGCGCCGTCATCGCTCCTGCCGACGATGTCGAAGCCTTTGCTGAGGCCCTCACCTTACTCTTGACTGACGCAAATTTACGGCAGCGTCTCGCAAAAAACGCCTATCACAGTACCATCCCTGCCTTTACCTGGCAAAAGCGGGTCAAGACGTTATTGGCCCAGATGGAGGTGCTGGTATGAGTCAGCGATTGACAAAGCAGGCCTTGAAAGGAATCCTGCAAGCAAGTGATGTCACCACCCTTTCTGCTACTGACCTCGTGCGATTGTTTCAGGAAGAGGAGCCCCTGGCAGCGTTTCTGCCTGACGGAGTTTATCAACTCGATCCGCGCACAGGCGATCGTATTCTCTACAATTCATCTCGCGCCCAGCGGCCACATGATAACCATCTCCCTGCTTTTCAAGAGCCGCTGGAGGCACGTTCTTGCGCAGTTTGCGAGGGTCGAACAACCGGTGTCATCGATGTGGCTCCTCTCAGCGATGGCTTTACCTTTATCAACAAGAACCTTTATCCTTGCCTTTTTCCTGAGACCACACATCGGTCTGCTGCCGTAACTGAAGCAAGACCGCGTTCTGCTTTTGGTTTTCACTTTTTACAGTGGACTTCCAATCACCATGAGCGAGATTGGCATAACATGCCTCTGGAGGATCTCCTTATCGTTTTGAAACGTCTGGCGGCATTGGAGCATCATCTTTTACAACTTTCTTCCCAATGGCTGCCAGAGCGCACTACCGATGGTTATGCTGGCTATGTTTCCATCATCAAGAACTACGGACGACTGGTAGGAGGCTCTCTGGCACACGGCCATCAACAGATTGTTTTCAGCTCAATCAGACCGGCACGCGTCCTCGATCACATACGTTTTCAACAAACGCGTGAGGAGACCTTCTCTCATTTTCTGCTACGGGTCAATCCCCAGACGCTCGTTTTACGAGATTATGGCCCCGCTGTTCTTGTCGTGCCCTACTTTATGCGCCGCCCTTACGATATGCTACTTTTGCTCAAAAATACCACAAGGCGTTATATTTACGACCTCTGTTCCGCCGAATTAGCCGCCGTCGCTCTTGGCTGGCATGAGGCAATTGCTGCAATCCACCGCATCATGCCGAAAATAGGCCGGGAGTTGGCGTACAACGTGGTCTGTCACAATGGACCAGGTGCCGGCCTCTATTTTGAATTCTTGCCCTATACGCAAGAAACAGGCGGGCTCGAACACCTGGGCCTCTATGTTTGCCAGAACAATCCGGCCCGTGTCGCCGCTCATCTGAGACAGGAAATCAGGCAGCTAGAAGACTGAAGCCCACCTTTTCTCGACTGGTCCCATACTCCCTCTCAATCCCAAAGTTATCTAATGCAACAAACCGTGAATATTCCTCAAGGCGACATCGATCTCGTTGCTATCGGCGAAACAGTTGTAGATATGATTTCGCAGGAGGAGACGAACTCTCTGCGCAATGCCTATGTTTTCCATAAGCATCAGGGTGGCGCCCCCGCGAATCTGGCTACTAACATGGCACGACTCGGCAAACGTGCTGCCATTGTTTCTAAAGTGGGCGCCGGACCTTTCGGCCAGTTCCTCGAAGCCGAACTGGCCAAGGCTGGAGTGCTGACCGATTATCTGCTGATGACCCCTGCCTTCAACAGCACCGTCATTTTCATCTCTCGCACGGCAGGCACGGCAGAATCCCAGGCTTTTCGCGGCGCCGACTATCAGCTCGATGCTGAGGAAATTCCTCAAGACTTGATCAGGCGTTCTCGCATCATTCACACAACTGCCTTTGCTCTTTCCCGCGAACCTTGTCGTTCGGCTGTGGAGAAAACCTTGCAACTGGCCAAAGAACAGGGCAAGATCGTGTCTCTCGACCCTAATTTCAATCCGCCCAACTGGCCCCATCCGCAGGAGGCCAAGGCAGTACTGCGGCGCATGTTTGCATACACCTCCATCACCAAGCCTTCACTCGATGATGCTCAGCGTCTTTTTGGCGGCGGGCAGACGCCACAAGAGTACATCGCACGATTTCACGATATGGGCCCGGATGTGGTGGTGCTCACCATGGGCATGAAAGGCACTCTCGTGGCACATCAAGGCCGGATCGAGCACGTGCCGGCGCGGGCGGTCGAGGTAGTCGACGCAACCGGCGCCGGCGATGCTTTTTGGGCAGGCTTTCTTACGGCATTACTCGACGGTGAATCATTGCGACGCTGCGCCCTCTTCGCCCGCGAGGTTGTCGAGCGTAAATTAGCTCGTGTGGGGCCGTTGCCCGAAAAAATCAATCGCAATGAACTCTATGCTCGCATTGACCAGTGATGGAGTATGGGTGGAGATTACCTTGCCAGAGGGAAGGGATACGGGAGACGGGAGACGGAAGAGAGTGGTGAGAGCAGGAAGCAAGAAGTAGGGAGCAGGGAGTAAGGAGAAAAGCAGGGGTGAGGAATTCCGTAGCAGGCCCTTTATTGGAAAAGGCGCGACATCAGGAGAGACAGATGGGCTGATGCAGCGGCAGCCGGGGCAGGAAGCAAGGAGTAAGGAGTAGGAAGCAAGGAGCAAGGGAGACATGCGTTATGAAGAAGGCGCGGAATGGGAGACGGGAGAGTGCT
>JAADFV010000060.1 GCA_013152695.1 Chloroflexota bacterium
AGCAATTTTAGCTTTACGGCTCTGGATAGGGCCGATGAGATGGAGACGCGGCCGCGGTGTGACTGATTGGCCTTGTTCGATGAATTTGGCATAGGCTTCTTCAGGGCGATTTTCCCCGAAATCTAGCTGATCGGCAGCAAGTGCCGTAGCCACAAAGTCCCAGGGATGGGTTTTGGTCACGGCAACGAGGGTAATTTCGGCTGGATCGCGGCCCGCCTTATTTGCCGCCGCCGTGATACGTTGGCGGACGCGGCGGAGATTCTCTGCAATGGGGATGGTCATGGGGTAGTCGTTAGTCGAGGGTCGTTAGTCGGTGGTTATGGAACGAGCCTTATTATGCGTCCAGTAGGGGTTTTCAGGCAAGACAGGCTGGCAAGGATGTTCAGGGGGTGTGGTGCCGATCGTGGCCACAAGAAAACAGCCCAGGATACGTGATCTTATTCCCGGCTCCCTTGCTACTTACGGCGTACCCACGCCTTAGAACCTCTGCTATTCGCCCAGTCCCATCTGTCGTCGTCGCGGTCTTCCTGCCCCCTTGATGTAGCAAAGCAAGCAGATTGATTCGTCCTTCAAACGTGCTGCCAGCCGTGGATCGGCCATCTCCAAAGCTTTGAGATCACCATCCGGTGAACTAATGGTAAAGACGGTGGGTTTATGGGTGAGATAGCGATAATCGATGAGCTGGAAGAGCTTTTCTGAAGCCCAGCGAGAACTGACCTGGGCATGCAAATCATCCAAAATCAGCAAAGGTGCCTGTTTGATCTGCTCGAAACGCACATCGTAGGGGGTGTTGCTCTGGCTGGAAAAGGCAGCCCGTAAGTGATCGAGCAGGCGCGGAATAGACAAAAAAATGACCTGTGGCTGAGAAATGCGCACGTGATTGGCAATGGCGGCGGCAAGATGTGTTTTCCCTACCCCTGATTTCCCCAAAAAGGCAATCCAGCCCTGAGGTTGCTCTGCATATTCCAGGGCTGCATTGCGGATGGTGGTAAGGTTGCGGCGAATTTCTTCACGGCCGGTACGGGGGATCTTGAAAGAATCAAAGGTCTGCACAGAATGCAGGTCCAGCTCGCTCAGCTCGACGAGATGATCGATATAGCCTCCACCGCGATAATCGCTGGCGAGAATGCGCATGTGCAAAACGATATCCATGTCAAGGAGACGGCTACGCAAACGCGGTTCGAAGGCGAGAATATCACGATTGCTGGTGATGACCGTGGGTAGGCGCCGGAGATAACGGTGGTCGAGGAGTTGAAAAAGCTTTTCCTGGGCCCAGGGGGTGGAACTCTCGGAGCCTAGATCGTCGAGGATGAGCAAGGGGATGTTCTTGAGACGATCGAAAAGTTCATCGTAAGTCTCGGGGCTGGAGGGAGAAAAACTGGCCCGTAAGTGGTCCAGTAAATCGGGAGCAAGGATGAAAATCACCTTCTCTCCTCGTTGTGTGACTTCGTTGCCAATGGCTGCGGCCAGATGCGTCTTGCCCACGCCGAAACCGCCGGTAATGAGCAACCAACCATGGGGATTCTCGGCAAAAGCGCGTGCGGCATCATAGGCAGCACGGAGGGTACGCTGACGTTCGGGAGTGAGGGCAATGCCTTCGGGCTGAAATGTAGCAAAGGTCATGTCGTCTAGCGCTTCTAAAGCGCCGAGGGCGTTCATCTGGCGGCGACGGCTCTCGACGATCGCCGGTTGGGCACAGATACAAGCCTGAGCCCGGCCGAAGTCGGGATGCCCCACCGGCACATCCCTGACATAAAACCCCAAACCATGACAGATCGGGCAATTGGGGTCGCCAATGCTATTGGAGGATGAAGGGTCCATCGTCGTCTTCGTGAGATTCATCTCGGAGAGTGTCTGCGAGAGAAGTTCTGCCAGTTTGCGGGGTTGTGTCTTTGCCATCTTGCGCCCACCTCTGAAGGATTTTTTCAATATAGGCCCAGTTACGAGCGTTGCGAGCGACGGCCTGTTCGAAGGCAGCACGAAGCCAATCTTCCGGATAGATGCGCTCGGCTTGTCGCAGTCTTTCAGCCAACATTGGTGTAATCATACCGATGTTTTGTTCATAGAGCAAGAAGATGTTAGAACGTTCCTTTTCCAGACCAACGACAACATCATCGATATCGTGCATCAGATGCTCGAAATCGCCGCGGCGTAATTGCTCCACCGACTGCCGCCCTTTGGTCGAATTGAGGAAATACCACAACTCACTTTGCCCTCGCCGTTTGACTTCGACCTCGATCAATACCCCGCGTTGAGTGGCGCGAGTAAAGGCGCGTCGTGTGCGCTCTTCTCGTTCTTCGGGGGTATCTCCCATGCCGTCGAGAAAAATCAGGTCACTTAAAACGTCAGGCAGACGCAGATAGCGTGTATCACCCTCACCTTGTGCCAGGCGCCAAAATGTGTAGAAAATAGCTTTCAGCTCGTCGAGATCATCGACAATGGGCAGGAGTTCGCTGAAAACCTGGTTGGGAATGGGTGTAAAACGGGTTTTACCGGCCGTAAAACCGGCAAATCCTTGAATAATGTCTGTCATTAGTACCTTATTTAGCCCACAGGGCCAGAAAACGTTTAACGCAGAGGTGCAAAAACGCTAAGAGTTTTTTCCTCTTTGCGTTAAAGTCTTGTTGGTTCCGGCTTGTCCGGGTTAGGTGATTTCGATATCTTCTTTGATCACTGCCAGATCGGCAAATCGGGTGAGACGGCGGTCGAAGTACAGGTTGATGGAGTCGGTGGGACCGTGTCGATGCTTGGCAACGATGATTTCGGCAATATTTTTGAGTTCAGTGTTTTCGTTGTAGACCTCGTCACGATAAACAAACATGACGACATCCGCATCCTGCTCGATGCTGCCACTCTCTCGCAAATCACTGAGCTGGGGATGTTTATCGGAGCGACTCTCGACCTGACGGCTGAGCTGGGAAAGAGCCATAACAGGTACATTGAGTTCACGTGCCAATTGCTTGAGAGCACGGGAGATAAAGCTGATCTCTTGGACACGGTTTTCAGATTTCTTACCGGCGTTCATCAGTTGCATATAATCGACAATCAGCAGGTCCATGCCTGTATCGGCGTGCATGCGTCGCGCTTTTGTACGTAGTTCGAAAGGACTAAGGCCGGCACTGTCGTCGATGTAAATGGGACATTCGGTGAGGGTGGCGGCAGCAGCAGCCAGTCTTCCCCATTCGTCGTCGGTAATACGCCCTAGCCGTAGACGCTGACCATCGATGTGAGCTTCTTGGGAGAGAAGACGCTGCACAAGCTGCTCGTTGCTCATCTCCAGGCTGAATACGGCCACGCGCATATTGTGATTTTTAGCGGCATTGAGGGCTACGGTAAGGGCGAGACTGGTTTTACCCATACCGGGACGAGCAGCGACGATGATAAGATCTGATTTTTGTAAACCACCCAGCAATTTATCCAGTTCACGAAAGTCGGTGGGAACGCCCAGAATCTCGCCATGGCGGCGGTGCAACTCCTCGATTTCATCGATCACCCCCCGCATGATACTGCGCACGGGGATCAGGTCTCGCCCCTGGCGCCTTTCCGATACCTGGAAGATCAGTTGTTCCGCCTTGTCGACGACATCCTTTTCATCTTCCTGGTCTTCATACGCCATGCGTGCGATGTCGGAGGCAGCCGCAATGAGTTGCCGCATGATCGCGGTACGACGCACGATTTCGGCGTAGTGATAGGCATGCACCGAAGAGGGCACGGCATTGATGAGCGTGCTGATCTGCGCCGCGCCCCCCACATCGGCCAGTCTATTGCGGCGTTCCAGCTCATCCGTGAGGGTGAGAAAATCGACCGGTTGGCGTTGATCGTGCAAATGCCGGATGGCATCATAAATCCAACCATAGCGTTTGACGTAGAAGTCATCGGGTTCGATGACCGTTGCCACCTGCACGATTACATCAGGATCGATTAAGAGGGCACCGAGTAGTGCTTCTTCAGCTTCGATATTGTTGGGAACGGTCTTATTCGGTGTGATGGACATAACCTGGCGGGGAAAAGAGCGAGAGAAAGGGATGATTTGACTGTGCGAGGATCAGAGATGAAGAGACGCCTGGGGGGAACAGGCGTCAATGGATAGGAAAGTGACAGTTACCAGGAAGTCGATTGCTTAATCGCCACCCAAATCGTCCAGATCTAATTCTTCGATGAAGTCGGCGAAGACGCCCAAATCGTCCTCTTCTTCCTCTTCCTTCTGCTTTTGAGAAGAGGCTTCCCCCTGAATCATGGGCAAGATGTCCTCATCGGGGATTCTCCCTGCTTCTTGCATGACTTTTTCGGCCACGTAGACGGGTGCTTCCGTACGTACGGCCAGGGCGATGGCATCGCTAGGTCGCGAGTCAATTCGGACCTCTCGCTCGTTGTATTCCACGACAATCTGGGCATAAAAGATGTCAGAACGCAGATCATTGATAAGCACGAATTGCACTTCCGCGCCTAAGGTCGTCAATGTATTCACCAGCAAGTCGTGAGTGAGGGGCCTTTCCACCTGAACGCCTTGGAGACGTAAGGTGATAGCATCTGCTTCGGGCGCGCCGATCCAAATAGGAAGATAACGCGCCGATCCCTTTTCGCGCAAAACGATGACCCGGTGTTGGGTCATAAGACTGATACGCACGCTGTCAATATTGACTTCGATCATGAGGTTTCTCCATAAAGTTGAGCTGTTGCGATGATCTACCGGGACACAAGCACTGTTGCGGGAGCGATGTATCGATGCAAAGCGAGATGGAGGCAACAACATCTTCGATTATAAAGGGGACTGCCGCTGTCGTCAAACCACTTTCATTGCCTCGAGTGGCAAGAATGAAAACTCACTGATTCCGGCCCCTAATCACCTATACAGACCTTCTCCACTTCTGATTGACAAGCTTTCTACAACAAAGTAAGATTATTATCCACTATGAACACTTCTGCCTCCGCAAAAATTCATGCGGATTTTTTAAGGTTCCTACGCACAAACCCGCAAGAGCAGGTGGCGGCCATTGTGCGTTGCTCCCGACTCGATCCCCAACATGAGGCTGTGCTACAGCAAAGTGGCTTTCGGGGGGTAAGGCCTTTACGTTTGATCAAGGCCTACGCCATCAAAGGAAAAGCAGAGGACATCCTCGCCCTTAGTCGACAGAAGTGGGTTATCGGCATTGAACCCGACCAACCGGTTCACACCATGCGCTGAGAGGTAACACTCATGAGCGAAAAGATCCACCCCGAACTCAAGCGGATCATCGAGCAGGCGGCCCCCGACGAACAGATACCGATCATTATTCGCTTTCGACGGCAACCAGGCCGGCCCCGGACAGAGCACGGTATCGCCGAACTGGCCGAGTATGCAGCCTATACGATCATGCCGGCCGTGCCTGCCGAAAGCACGCCCGAACGAATCCTGGCCCTGGCGCGACAAGCAAATGTCGAGCGCATCTGGTTCGACCTGCCCGTACACACCATGCTGGATAAATCTGTACCGCTGATTCGGGCACCGCAAGTGTGGCGCAGCAGCGGCGAAGGCACCGGCGTAAAAATCGCCATCCTTGACACCGGCTGTGATCTGCAACATCCAGATCTCAAAGATCGCATCAAAGCACACCATGATTTTTCTGGTAAGGGCACGGTTCAGGATGGCAATGGCCACGGCACCCATGTTGCCAGCATTATTGCCGGCTCAGGCGCGGCCAGTGGGGGGCGTTATCGCGGGGTGGCACCGCAAGCCGATCTCTACATTGCCAAGGTTCTGGACGACCGGGGTGGAGGCCGTATGAGCAATGTCATCGCGGGGCTGGAATGGGCCATGGACCAGGGCGCCGTTGTCGTCAATATGAGCCTGGGCAGCGATGTCAATTGCGATGGCACCGATGCTCTCTCGGAGGCTTGTGATGCGGCAGTAGCCGCAGGGATTACGGCTGTGGTGGCCGCAGGTAACAGTGGCCCCGGCGCCCACACGGTGGGATCCCCCGGCTGTGCTCATGCTGTGATTACGGTGGGAGCCAGCGATGATCAGGATGCCATTGCCCATTTTTCCTCGCGCGGGCCCACGGCAGATGGCCGGGTCAAGCCCGATGTGGTTTTCCCGGGCGTGGATATCATCGCCGCCAGGGCTGCCGGTACAGCCTTGGGGCGCATTATCGACAATAATTACATGCAATTGTCGGGCACCAGCATGGCAACACCTCATGCCACCGGCGCCGTAGCCCTACTCCTGCAAGCTGAACCTCAACTTACACCCTTGCAGATCAAAGAACGACTAATGGCCACGGCTGTAGATTTGGGCGAAGACGCTAATAGTCAGGGGAAAGGCCGGGGCGATGTATTTGCCGCCTGGCAAGCAGGGCAGCCGGAGCCTGAGCCGACACCGGAACCCGAGCCTACGCCCGAACCAGAACCCACGCCGGAACCCGAGCCCACGCCTGAGCCCGAGCCGACACCCGAACCCGAGCCTACGCCCGAGCCCACACCACCGCCCCGCCCCAAACCAGGCGGTTGCCTGCTCCCGCTCTTACGCATCTTTATGTTGCTTTGAGTCGCTAGGCATTGCCTGGTAGTCGTTAGCCACTGCCTTCTGGGGCATCTCGTTTACCCCTTAAACATCAGCAGCTATCGCTTTACCTCGATCATTGATAGACGATAAGATTCGGTGTCACTTGAATATAGGGCGTACCAGGGGGCTGGTCGATTCCTAACACCTCGCGTTCGCTCAACAAAGGCACATCCCATTTGTAGAAGAGCTTGATCCCGGCGAAACGGTCATCGCTGTCGATGAAGGCATTGTATTTGGTTACTTTGGGCCAGGGACGGCCAAATCCATCGGCAACAATGGCCAGATCGATGCCTGCTACACGCTTCAAATCGTCCTTGTCCTTGATCATCTTGGACATGAATTGGTGCACAATTAAGATGCGTGCACCGCTAATTTCTTCTTTTTTCATGAATGCAGCCATGGCCTCTTGCGCTTCATTGATCTGCGCTGCCGTGACAAAGCCGATAGGAACGCCTGGGCGTGTCTGACCTTCGTGCGCCAGGGCAAATTCAGGGTCGAGGGCGAGGTGGACATTATCATATTTGAGCCAGGGAAGGCCAAATGCCAGTGCCTGTTTGGGACTCAGAGCTCCGATCTGGATATCGAGGATTACAGCCCAGCCTTCCTCCTGAGCCCGTGTAATGTATGCTTTCACCACTTCGTCTGCCAGGAAATTCAGATGATCCTTATCTTTACCGGGATTGGTGGTGGCCATCCCATACACAAGATGAAAAGCCGGCATCACTCCTAGTTCTGCCCCATTGATCCGGTCATAAACCTCGGCTTGGGCTCTCAGTAAAGGCACCAAATCTGGGATGCTGTACTCCCCGAGAATGCCCATGACCGGAATCTGCGGACGGCCATAATAAGTCACCCAGGTCTTCTCGTAAAAGGGCGACTGGGGTGAGGCCTGGCGTGCTGCCTGGGTCTGCCGCTCCACCACCGAACCTCTGACCTGAGGCGTAGCCATAACCAAGGTACGAGCCAGATGCCCTTGCCTGCCCGGGATGATCAGCCGCTGCCCAACTTCGATATGCGAAGGATTGGCAATACGGTTCACGCGCACTAACATGGCCAAATCAACTTGAAAAAGCCGCGATATCGTCGATAGCCAATCGCCTTGCTGCACGGTGTACACGCCAAAGGGAGCTGGATAGCGGGGTTGCCACTGGTTGGGCAAACATACTTGTCCGCCATCGGCGGCACAGGGAAAGGCCCAAGCCGACGCGGGAACGACGAGCAGGGCTCCACTAAAAAGAAGAGAAAGGAAAAAGACAAGGCGATTGCGCATGATGACTTACCGCCTCTATTCTAAGTGATTTCCCCCCACCTTTGCCGGACGTCAGTTGAACGCCCTGCCTACGATTAGCGCACGCTTACCTGCTGTTATCCGTTTGTACCCCAAGAAGAGACTATTCAGCCACTGCCGCCAGGAGTTCGCTGGGTTCGGCGGGTAAAATTTGGATTTGACAACCTGCTGCCCGGAGCTCCTGAAGTGTTGCCTCCGACTGTTCGCCCACCACCGTCACAGCACGGGCATGTGTGGCATCGGCCACACTAAAACCAAACGTCAACCCCTTTTCTGCTAGATAATCCGCCAACAAGTTCAATTGCAGAGAAGCCAGCAATGCCTGTTGCGAGGCAAAGAGAACATAGTGGGTAATCGCCCGTGGTGCTGGCGGCTCACCAAAATCCAGCATAGATTCGTGCTTGCCATCGACGGTTACGGGCCCTGCTTCCCGACCATCATCCAAATCCCGGCAGATGTACTCGCCCGCCAACAGATGCTCGAAGCGATAGGTTTCCTCCTCGGAAACAACGGTGGTAGAGACTTGTTCGCCGGCGAGGAAGAGGGCAAT
>JAADFV010000061.1 GCA_013152695.1 Chloroflexota bacterium
TCTGCCCGTTTGCGCAGAAGAAGAATGGGTGCCTGCGGCGAAGTAAGAGCTCGCGCCGCCTCGTCATCAAGCTCAACCAACTTACATACTTGCTCCAAGTCGCGAGCCATGAGAGCGAAAGGTTTGTAGGGGCGGGGTTTGCGTTCTCGCAATAAAGCCACAGCCTGAAAATCTCGGGCATCACAGAGCAAATGGAAGCCGCCGAGACCCTTCACCGCCACAATCTGGCCTGAACGCAGGGCCTTGGCCGTATGCAAAAGCGCCTCATCTCCCGAAACAGTGGCAACAAAGTGTGCTGATCCGGCATCTCGTTCATACAAGCTCAGGGAGGGCCCGCACAGCGCGCAGGCATTGGGCTGGGCATGAAAACGACGGTCGCGGGGGTCCTCGTACTCCTCCTGGCAGTCGGGGCACATGGGGAAACGGCGCATGGTAGTGTGTGGCCGGTCATAAGGCAAAGCCTGAATGATGCTAAAACGAGGACCACAGTTGGTACAATTCGTGAAGGGATAGCGGTAACGCCGGTCGGTTGGGGAAAATACTTCGCTCAGGCAGTCGGGACAAGTGGCAATGTCGGGAAGAACGAGGACGGTTTTGCTGCCACTTTCCTCAGAATGGCGGATTTCGAAGCTTTGAAAGCCGTTAGCCGACAACCATGTGCTTGTGAGGGAATGAATGAGAGCAAGAGGTGGTTTTTCTGCCGGTAAACGTTCGAGAAAGGTCTCAAGAACGGGTCGTGGACCTTCTACCTCGATAAATACACCGCGGCTATCGTTGATCACCCAACCCTTCAGGCCCAGCTCTGTGGCCAAACGATAGACAAAAGGCCGGAATCCCACGCCCTGTACAGCACCATGGATTTCCAGGCGCAGACGTTGTAAGGTGAGATCAGAATTTGTCTTGAAGGGCATTTTCAGACTTTGGGTGGCTAGAGGCAGTGTTTTTCTGTCTTGCTCGATCAGGCAGAGTACCGCGCGAGTAGCCACTGTACCCAGGCATCTACGCCCTCACCCGTCTTACAGGAAAGGACAAAGAGGGGCACGTCTTTGTTGACCATGTCCAGGCCACGACGGAAGTAGTCTATATCGAATTCAAAAACGGTGATGAGGTCTGCCTTATTGAGCAATACCACGTCTGCCGTGGCAAACATGCCGGGATATTTGTAGGGCTTATCATGGCCTTCGGGTACGCTAGCGACAACGACATTAAGGTCGGTACCGAGCTTAAAACTGGCAGGACAGACGAGATTACCGACATTTTCGATAAAAAGCAAGTTGATATCGGCCAACGGCAGGTTGGTCAAGGCGGTTTTAACCATGGGCGCATCGAGATGACAGCCTCCGCCCGTGTTGATTTGCACGACAGGAATGCCGCGGGCAGCAATTTTATCAGCGTCGATACTCGAGGCTAAATCACCCTCGATGACACCGGGATGAATGCCGGCGCCAAGGCGTTCGCTCGTGGCTAGAATCACACTGGTTTTACCGGCGCCCGGTGACGCCATGAGATTGAGGGCAAAGATATCAGTTTGGTCGAGAAGGTTGCGATTTTCCAACGCCACCTGGTCGTTAGCACTAAGGATGTTTTTGACGATTGGAATGTTAGACATGATGCTTTGAGATGAGTGAGAATGGAATTGGAAATAATAAATCAATCGACTTCGATACTTTCGACATAGAACTCACGGCCACCGACGACTTCTAGGCGAAAACCACCACAAATCGGGCATTGGGGCAAGAGGGGCGGGCTGACCTTGAACTGATGGGCACAATCAAGACAGGTAGCTTGCGCTGGTTCACGCCGAAAGTGGAGTGTTGCGCCGTCAGCGACGGTATTCTTGCTAAGGAGATCAAAGTAGAATTGTACCGAATCATCGACGATGCTGGTGAGGTCGCCGATCACCAGATAGACGTCACGAACGCGCCTGGCATCGTTGCTCTGGGCCGTTTCGATGACAATATCCAGAATGCTCTGCGTGATGGGAAGTTCGTGCATATCGTTGGCGACGGCTTCGGAAGTAGTATCAAGCCACTCGAGCTATGATCGAACTCGAGCAATAAGAAACATTTCGTTGTTATGTGAAATATAATCAATCATGATGTATTACCTGAGATATTAACAGATGGTGGCAGAAGACACCATGACCAAGGTCATGTTGAGTGCGTCCTCCCCTCACATCTTTCAAAAAAAGGGGAGCTTTTCATCTACTTTAGAGAAATACTCGAACCCTCTCCAACAGGATGACAGCCCCTCTGAAATGCATCTCTCGATGAGCAGTAATTTGGTGAAACCACGAGATTTACGCTATAATTTTCAGTTGGGCGCCGAGTGCGCTCATTTATCAATCCAACCCTATTCCCTATCTCACACGCCCTTACTGTCCCAAAGCTCGTGCCAGGTGCCTACATCTGGTGCTTTGACTCAAGGTGAGGGCGGAGGCCAAACAAATCAAGGAGTATAGAATATGGCCATTGTAAGCCTCAAGACACTGCTCGAGGCGGGCGTACATTTTGGGCACCGTACCAAGCGTTGGAACCCGAAGATGAAGCCTTTCATCTTCACGGAACGCAACGGCGTGCACATCATTGATCTTCAGCAAACGGTTTCGCAATTACAAAAGGCGTTTGACTTTACGCGCGACGTCGCTGCTAATGGCGGTACAGTCTTATTTGTCGGTACCAAGCGCCAGGCAGCCGATATCATCGCCAATGAGGCCCAACGCTGCGAAATGCCTTACGTCAACAAACGTTGGCTGGGCGGCACGCTCACGAACTTCACGACCATTCGCTCTCGTGTCGATTACATGATTGAGTTAGAGCAACGGCGCGATTACGGCGAATTTAGTCGTCTTCCCAAAAAAGAAGTGCTCAAACTGAATGAAATGATCGAACGGTTGAACCTCCGTGTCGGCGGGCTCCGTTCCCTCACAAAACTTCCCGATGCTGTCTTTATCGTCGATATCAGGCGAGAAGACCTGGCTGTCAAAGAAGCATCTAAACTCGGTATCCCGATCGTGGCTGTGGTTGATACCAACTGCAACCCCGATCCCATCGACTACATCATTCCTTCCAACGATGATGCCATTCGTGCCATCAAATTGATGGTAGGCAAAATCGCCGATGCTGTCATCGAAGGCCGCAACATGCGAGAAGCCCTTGCTGCCGAGGATGCGGATGAAGCCGAAGAAGTGGACCGAGATAAACCCCGTCGCGCCCGTGCCCTTCAGAAGGAACGCCCTGAAGACGAGCTGCTGGGGCCATCCACGCTGGCAAAACTGGCCGAAGGCTATGGTTCGGATGAAGAGGGTGAACCTACCCCCGAACCCAAGAAAACTGCCAAACCCCAACCTGCCCCAGAAGCTGAAGAAACCCCTAAAGCGGCAGATACCGAGGCAGTCGAAGCAAGCGAAAGCAATAGCGATAGCTGAGCCTCTTTGAAATCAGAGACCTCCGAGGCCGCCCTCTCGTTCAGTAACCATGCTCGCTTGGGATGAACAGATAACCTCGGAGGTTTTTTTACGCCATCCAACCCTTGTTTCTATCCATACCCTATTTGTGGCGAGATAGCCGCTGGTTGTCTTGGCAATCAGCACTCATCATTAGACTAACTCATCTACCGCAATTACATCATCATTAAACAAACTCAGGAGATCTATAACATGCAAATTACCACAGCAATGGTGAAAGACCTGCGAAAAGCAACCGGTGCCGGCGTATTGGACTGCCGAAAAGCCCTGGATGCTGCCGAAGGCGACTTCGATAAGGCCGTCACTTTACTGCGCGAAAAAGGCCTGGCGGCAGCAGCCAAAAAAGCCAGCCGCGAGGCCAATGAAGGTCTGATTGGTCATTACATTCACATGGGTGCCAAAGTAGCAGCCCTGGTCGAGGTCAACTGTGAAACAGACTTTGTAGCCCGCACCCCTGAATTTCAGGAACTTGCGCATAACCTGGCCATGCACGTCGTCGCTGCACGGCCTCTGTATCTCACCATCGAGGATGTCCCTGCCGAGGTACTGGAGCAAGAAAAAGAGATTTACCGCAAGCAACTGGCCGAAGAAGGCAAACCCGAGAACATTATCGACCGCATCATCGAAGGTAAGCTCAGTAAATTCTATGAGCAGACCTGTTTGATGGAACAAGGTTTTATCAAAGACCCCGACATCAAGATCAAGGAACTCATCACCAACCATATCGCCAAATTAGGCGAAAATATCCGTGTGCGCCGCTTTGTCCGCATGGAAATCGGCGGTTGAGCACAGCACTCTGTGTGAGATAGCTTCATGGCAGATGTCAAGTATCGACGAATCCTCCTCAAATTAGGTGGTGAAGCCCTAGCCGGCCCCGAGGGCTTTGGCATTGACCCCGGTCAGGCCGAAATTCTGGCCACCAAAATCAAACAAGTGTACGATATGGGTGTGCAAGTCGCCCTCGTCATTGGTGCTGGTAACCTCTGGCGTGGCAAACAAGGTCTCGAGCACGGCATGGAGCGTACCACTGCCGATCACATGGGCATGTTGGCCACGGTGATGAATGCCCTCGCCCTGCAAGATGCCCTGGAACGCATCGGTATCGTTACTCGAGTGCAGACGGCAATCGAAATGAAAGCCATTGCCGAGCCCTACATTCGTGGCCGGGCGATCCGTCATCTCGAAAAAGGGCGGGTTGTAATTCTGGGGGCCGGAACCGGTAATCCCTACTTTACCACTGACACCGCCGGCGCCCTGCGCGCCATGGAAATCGACGCAGAAGTCTTGATCAAAGCAACGAAAGTCGATGGTGTGTATGATGGTGATCCCAAGATCAACCCCAATGCCAAGCGTTACGACCGCCTTAAATATATCGATACGGTCAACCTTCGCCTGAAAGTGATGGACTCGACAGCCGTCACGCTGTGCATGGATCATGGCTTACCTATCATCGTGCTTGACCTCTGGCAGGAAGGAGCACTCGAAAAAGCTGTTCAAGGTGAACCTATCGGCACCTTGATCTACCATTAGCAACCCAAGCCGGGCATGATGACATGTCCGGCTTGTCTGTTTTAGCACTAATGATTTACACTATTGCTTCGAAGCGAGATGGCTTCGTCAATAGTCGCTAGCTGCTGGTCGGTAGGCCTTCGTCATTGCAATGTAAACCATTGCACGTAAGAGGCTCCTATTTATGACGGTAGGAATGTTTCAAAGGGCGAACCCGTCACAACTTCTTACCTTCTTCCGATAGCTATTTTTACCCGTTTTTGCCAAGCTTGCGCCTTAGCACCAAGCTTCGAAAATAGCGTTTGCTAAGTTGCCGGATTGCCTGCTTTGAAATCAGAATTTAAGCACTTCATTTCGTATGATCTTGACGCAGTTGTCCCCCACATGGAGGTTTAGCTATGATTGATGACGTCAAGCAAGAAGCCAAGGAACGTATGGAAGGCGCCATTAGGTCGCTGAAAAGCGATCTTGCTTCGATTCGCACCGGGCGAGCTTCTCCTGCTTTACTCGATCATGTCCGGGTTGAGTATTACGGTGTACCTACACCTATCAACCAATTGGCTGTGATCACGATCCCCGAGCCGCGCCTCATTGCCATACGCCCCTTCAGCCCCAGCGACATCGGTATGATCGAGCGTGCTATCCTGAAATCCGACCTGGGCCTCAATCCCTCCAATGATGGCAAGCTGATTCGCCTCACCATTCCCCAATTAACAGAAGAACGCCGTCGCGATTTGAGCCGTCAGGTGAAAAAACGAATCGAAGAAGCACGTGTGGCTATACGCAACATTCGCCGTGATGCTATTTCCGATCTTCGCGATTTTGAAAAAGAAAGTCTGATCACAGAGGACGATCTGCACTTGGGCACAGAGCAAATTCAGGAACTAACTGACGAGTATATCAAACGCATCGATGAAATCGGTGAAGCCAAAATCGCCGAAATTATGGAAGTGTGATCGCGGGACTGATTCCAATCCTTCGTGAGTTTAAGCTTATGTCTCGACCCCAACATTCGCCTGCCCCAGATATCGCCCCCGACCGACCGGTACCCCAACACATCGGCATCATCATGGATGGCAACGGCCGTTGGGCAAAAGCACGGGGGCTACCACGCCAGGCCGGCCACCGCGCCGGCACCAAAAACATCCGCCGCGTACTTGAAGAAGCGGTGCGCCTGGGGATCAAAGTGCTCACGGTCTATGCCTTTAGCACCGAAAATTGGGGACGCCCCCAGGATGAAGTCAAGCATCTCATGTGGTTGATCAGTAAAAGTATCCATGATGAATTAGACGAACTGGATGCCAACGGCGTACAGATTCGCCATAGCGGTCGTATGGAGGGTGTCTCTCCGCAACTGCAAAAAGAGATTCGCAGTGCTATTGAACGCACCAAACACAACGACAAAATCATTCTCAATGTTGCCTTCAACTATGGGGGCCGTGCCGAAATTGTAGATGCAGTAAAACGCATTATCGAAGACAAAATTGCTGCCGAAGATGTAGACGAAGATCTGATCGCTCAGTACCTCTACACCGCGGGCTTGCCTGATCCCGATATGATTATTCGCACGGGTGGCGAGTACCGGCTTTCTAATTTCCTCACCTGGCAGGCAGCCTATGCCGAATATTATGCCACGCCCACCTTCTGGCCAGACTTCGATGAGGCAGAATTGCGCCGCGCTGTCGCCGTCTATCAGGGTCGAGAACGGCGGTTTGGATTGGTGAAATAGCGGCTATGTTGCGACAACGTGTCCTCAGCGCCGTCGTACTGATCCCTCTTGTCGCCTTAATCTGGTGGGTAGGCGGTTGGTGGTATACAGGATTTATCGCCCTTTTTACCCTGGTAGCCACTTGGGAATTGCTGCATTTATTACAACGTGAATCCTTTTTCACGCCCATTACCCCTTTTGCTTTGCTGATCACGGCCTGGCTGGTACTCGAAGCGGGTCTACCGGCCAATAGCGAGCGTTTTCAGTTGCTGTTGGTGCTTTCGATTCTGGCTGGGCTGGTAATCGCTCTATTTCTGCCCCGACCGCACGCAGCCAGTGATTTGTTGCTGAGCCTCGCTGCCGCCATTTATCTGGGTTTTACCCTACGCTTTTTGGTATCCCTGCGTTTACTTCCTGATAATGGCTTACAATGGGTGGCTCTGGCCGCCTTGACGACCTGGCTCACTGATACCGGTGCTTATTTTGTTGGCCTCGGCATAGGCAAACATAAGTTGTGGCCACGTATCAGCCCCAAAAAAACCTGGGAAGGGTGGTTTGGGGGACTGTTTGTGGGGACGATTGCGGCCAGTTTGCTTGCCCCCTTGTTGATTCCCTCCCTCAGCAGCTGGCAAGGCGTGCTGATCGGCCTAACCGTGGGAATTGGCGGGCCCTTTGGTGATTTGAGTGAATCCCTCTTCAAACGCCAGGTCGGCGCTAAAGACTCCTCCCATCTCATCCCCGGCCATGGCGGCTTTTTCGACCGCGTGGACTCCTTTATTTTTGTGGGGCCGTTGCTGTATCTGCTTGCCCTGTTGTGGGCTTAGCGAGGGGAATAACATCACCGGCCCAAATCGTGTGCACTTGGCCTTCCTCGTCACGGACAAGTAAGGCTCCTTGTGGCGTGGCTTCGATGGCCCGGCCTACCAGATCGGGCTGCCCCGAACGCCTCACCCTTACCCTCCGCCCGATGGGCTCAAGCTGCCGGCGCCAGGCCAGAAAAGGTGATATTCCCTCGTCGCGCCATTGTTGGTAGCGCCTATCCAGCGCCTGCAAAAAAAGTGCACACGCTCGTTCGAGATCATAAGATTGCCCGGTTTCGGCCTTGAGGCTGGTTGCCGTAGCTGCCAAGGGTGTGTGGCTGAAATCAGTATTAATATTGAGACCCAAACCGACAATAACATACCGTAGACGTTCCCCTTGCACGCTCTGCTCACTGAGAATCCCTGCCAGTTTACGGCCATGGTAGAGCAAATCGTTGGGCCATTTAGGACGAGGACGGATGCCAGCAAGAGCGGTACAGGTATCGCAAGCAGCCAGGGCCGTGAGCATGGTCATCTCACTGGCCTGAGTGAGGGCGATGGCCGGACGCAGTAGGAGGGAGAGATAAAGTCCGCCGGCAGGAGGAGACCACCACTTCCGCTCTCCCCGTCCTCGCCCCTCACTTTGGGAGAGTGCCCAGACAACCAAACCTTCGGCCGCACCCAATTCAGCCCAGCCGCGCGCCCAGTCTTGCGTCGAAGGAATGGTAGCAAACTTTATCAGGGGAACGCCCAAAAGAGGCATAGCCGGCATGTCTTTTCAGGTACAGAGAATGGCGCGGGCGTCGACAACGGTTACACCTTGCCCGCGAGGGTGCACGATCACAGGATTGAGCTCAATCTGCTCTATTTCAGGTAGCAAGGGCGAGGTTGGCCATCTTGAGAATGAGATCGATGAGTGCCTCCCGATCAGCAGGCGCCTGCTGGCGATATCCGGCCAACAAGCGACCGCTGGCTGTGCGTTCGATCATATCGCTGACTTCGCGCCGGCTGAGAGGGGCGATGCCAAAGGCTACGTCTTTTAGAGCTTCCACCAAGACACCACCACCGCCAAACATCAGTAAAGGCCCAAAGGTGGGGTCACGACGCATGCCAACAATGACTTCACTTCCGGCTGCGGCCATGGCCTGCACGAGTATACCGGCAATTGAGGCCTGGGGCTGAGTCATACGGACGTGGCGATACAAATCATCATAAGCCCTGGCCACTTGCTCATCATTTTTAAGGTTGAGCCGGACACCACCGATATCTGACTTGTGGAGGATGTCAGGAGAATGAATCTTAAGAGCCACTGCCGTACCCATCTCTCTTGCCAGAGAAAGAGCTTCTTGGCGAGAATGAGCCAAACCATAGGGAGGAATGGCAATATCGAGGGCTTCGAGCAGGGGGTAAAGCTCGCTTTCTCCCAAAACGAGGTGTTGCCTTGCCAGATATTCATGCAGACGTCGGCTTACTGACGGAGGTAATGGTACTAGGGCGGGAGGCGGTGTCGGCTCTGTGGCCAACCATTGTTGCCACTGCCAGGCAAGACGCAGAGCCCGCGCCGCATCCTCAGGAAAGGAATAGGCGGGAATCTGATGCTGATGCAGGTGGCTACGAGCGCCGCGAATGCTGACATCACCCATAAAACAAGCGTAAAGCGTCTTGCCAGTCTCATCTTGGGCCCGCGCCAGGGCATCGGCCACACCTACGGGATCATTAACGGCATTGGGAACGAGGATGGCTAAAACAGCATCATAGTCGGGGCTGGCGAGAAGTACTCGGGCAGCCGCTTCATATTCGGGAGAAGAGGCTGCGCCCAGCATATCGATGGGATTACTGAGTTGGGGAGCCGCCCCCAACGCTTCCCGGAGCTGGGCCTTTGTGGAAGTGCTGGGCTCCGGGACAGCAAGCCCGTTCTTAGCCAAGGCATCGGCAGCGATGGCGCCCGGACCGCCCGCATTGGTGAGAATAGCAACACGATTTCCTGCCGGGGGCCGCTGATAAGCGAGGGCCAATGCTACGCCAAAGAGGTCGGCCGTACTCTGCGCCTGAAGAATTCCGCTTTGGCGAAAAGCAGCAGCGAAAGCCGCTTCGGTTCCGGCAAGGTGGGCTGTGTGTGAGGCCACGGCACGGGCGCCAGCCTCGGTCGCACCGACTTTCAGGGCAATGATAGGCTTGTTGCGAGTGATCTCTCGTGCCTTCTGCATCAGTTTACGGCCATCGCGCAGCCCTTCGAGATAAAGGGTGAAAACGTTGGCATGAGCATCATCTGCCAGAAACTCGAGCAAGTCACATTCATCGATATCGATAGCATTGCCCAGGCTAGCAAAATGCGACAGACCAAAATGTTGCCCTTTTGCCCAATCGATCATGGCCCCACCAACGGCACCTGATTGGGAAAAAAAGGCAATAGCACCGGGATCTGGCATTTGCTCGATGAACGTGGCGTTCATCTGACCCCAAACATCGATCGTACCCACACAATTGGGGCCGATCAAACGCATCTGGTAACGCTGGGCGATACAGAGAAGCTCCACCTCAAGTGCCGCCCCCTCCTCACCCGTCTCGGCGAAACCGCCCGAGAGGATATTGACAGCGCGAATACCCCGCTGGCCACAGGCCTCGAGTGCGGCAGGAACATGGGGAGCGGGGATAATGATCACCGCCAGATCGACAGGATCGGGCACGTCTTGCACACGGGCATAGCAGGTACGCCCCAAAATCTGTGCGGCATGGCGATTGATGGGGTAGACGGCT
>JAADFV010000062.1:0-9534 GCA_013152695.1 Chloroflexota bacterium
CAAAACGCCTTGGAAGGCAGGCATACCTGTGCCTTCGACACCCTCGTGGATGATGGCGGCCATGGCGCCGTCACTGAGGATCTGGACATGGTCTTCGTGCAGGTTTGCAGGAGGGGGCTTCAAGGAAGCGCCGGCGACGCCATCGCCCAGACCTGTGTCACCATGGCAGACGGCACAGCTGGCATTATACACTTCCATTCCCCGCGTGATACTGGCTTCGGTTGCAGGAATGGGATTTTTCGTCTCTTCCGCGCCGGCAGACACACCATGAGCATCACCGTCAGTTTCAGTGCCGACAGCTTCTTCTTGATGTTTACTCTCAGCCTCATTGCTCACCTCTTGCGTGGCAACGGCTGCTTTGGTTGGGGTCGCTTCTTCGGCTTTCTGACCGCCACACGCGGCCAGAACCAACATCAGCATTGCCCCCACAATCAGGGCGATAAGGGTTGTTTTGCGCATCATAATGCTCCTGTTTGAGAGATATTTTTAGGAAGGCGGGGCGACAATACGGTAATTTCGCATCATACCCATGTCTTCATGTTCGAGATTGTGGCAATGGTAAAGGAACAAGCCTGTGTAATCCTTGAAAGTCAATTGCACTTGCACCCGTTCGCCGGGCATAAGCAAGATTGTGTCTTTCCAACCTCCATCCACGTAGCCATCCTTCACCGTCTCCCAGTTCGATCGTTGTGTGGGGTCAGTGGGAGCCTGGCGAGAGATAACACGGAATTGCAGGTCATGGATGTGAATGGGATGCGGCATGCCACCTCCCATCATACCACCACCGCCGTTAGGTTGCTGATTTGCAAACTCCCAGATTTCGGTGCTGCCTAGCTCGACCACTTCATCAGGCGCGGTGGCCTCCATCTGGAAGGTGCGGCCGTTGAGGGTCCATTGCCCGAACTGCATGTAAAGGTAGAAGGTGCGCGTTGCCTGTTGCGGGGCAACCTCGTCGGCCCGAAAATCAGCACGGCCGGAAGAAGGGGTAGTGCTATCCTGGCTATTTGTACCAGTGTTGAAGATCAACGGCATGAAAGTTGCACGGGTAAGGGGACCGGGGTCGGGGGTGGCACTTGGGGTGGGGGTAAGGGTAGGAACGATGGTAGCGGTGGCTGTGGGGGTAGGTGTGGCGGTTGCTGCCTCGTTAATCTGGAAGGTCATCACGGTGAAATCGGCACCATTAGGCAGATCATCGTCATTGCCGCCAACCACCGCCAGCAAAGGCAAGGCTGCGTAAGTTGAGTGTGCTACCAGGAGACCACTGCCTGAAATCTACCAGTAAATCAACACGTTCGGCTGGGGCCAGGGTGACGTAAGAGCGTTGCACCGGTTCGTCCAGGAGGCCACCGTCGGTACCGATGATGGTCAAGGGTGTGCCATCGGGCCAGGCTAATTTGTAGATGCGAGAATTTGAGCCATTAAGGAGTCGCAGTCGGTAAACAGAGCTTTCGACGTTGAGGGCAAAATCGGGCTGTCCATTGACAAAGATCTTATCCCCCAGGAAACCTCTCATGCTGGTGAAGTAAACCAACTGGTTCTGGCTGTCGAGCGTGCGATCTTGAATGACGAGAGGCAGGTCGTACACACCGGTGGGAAGTCCCTGGCTGGTTTCGCTGCCATCGGAGATGATGATGAGGCCGGCGAGACCGCGGTAAGCCTGGGGACCGGTACGGCCGTGAGGATGAGGGTGGTACCAATACATGCCGGGACGATCGCGCACTTCGAAGTCGTAGACATAGCTTTCGTCCGGGGCAATGACGAGCCGGGGATGACCGTCGGCTGCTTCGGGTACGTGCAGGCCATGCCAATGCACAATGGTTTCTTCGCTAAGGCGATTGCTGAAGTTGATGCGCACGTTCTGCCCGGGGCGAAAGTGGAAGATGGGGCCGAGATAAGTGTTGGGGATGGGTTGTACCGTACCAGCCGGCCCTTTGACCAATTCGGCCTGATAGCGCCAGACATGGGTTTCCAGGCCGGCGTAGATCGGAGTTTGGCTTAGCACTGCCTCCAGATTGATTTCGACATCTGGCTCGACGAGTTCTGCCTCAGTTCCGCTCACGGCTTTAGCGATGGCGGGAAAACCGATGGTACTACCAGCTAAAACGCCCAGTGTGCCGAGTCCTGAAAGACGGAGAAAGTTTCGGCGACTGAGTTTTTGTGGGGTTGATGATGTGTTCATGTGTGTGGGTTCCAAAAGATGTGTGGGTTCGATGAATAAGAGAGTGCTCAAGCAACGATCTCGAAATTCCGCATCATGCCCATGTCTTCGTGTTCAAGATTGTGGCAATGATAGAGGAAGAGACCGGTGAAATCTTCAAAACGGCGAATGATTTTTACACGTTCGCCCGGCATGACCAAGACTGTATCCTTCCAGCCTTCATCAACAAAACCGTCACTTAGACTCTCCCAGGCAGCACGTCCACTTCGGTCTACTTGTCGTTCCAGCACCTGGAATTGTTCGCCATGCATGTGGATGGGATGAGGTAACATGCCCATGCCACCGCCCATCATGCCGCCTCCACGTCTGCCACCATCATTCACGAATTCCCAAATCTCTGTACTGCCCAGACGCACGCGTTCTTCCGCGGCCACGCCGGTCATCTCGAAGCTACGGCCGTTCAGGGTCCAGCCCCGCGGCGGTGTCATGGCAAGAACGACACTTCGCGTCTGCGAGGCATCCTGCACGGGAATACGTTCGATGGTGGAAAGACGGTCGGGTAGGGGTTGGCGCTCGTTCGACTGGCGTTCGATGCGCACGGTCATGATGTCGTATCGCTCGCCCATCGGCAAGGTCGTTGCGGCCCCGCCCATCATGCCTCCCCCCATCATTCCCGTAGGATCGATGTAAGGTTGGTTCTGCAGAACAATTTCGCTGCCAACAGGGCGGTCAGCAAAGTCCACCCACAGCTCGACGCGTTCGGCCGGGGCCAGGGTGATGTAGGGGCGTTGCACCGGTTTTTCCAGGAGACCGCCATCATTGCCAATGACAGTAAAGGGCGTACCATCACTCCAGCCCAACTTGTAAATACGGGAGTTGGAGCCATTGAGCAGACGTAGGCGGTACGGGCGGGTAGCTACCGGCAGGGTAAAATCGGGCTGTCCATTGACGAGAATCTGGTCTCCCAGGAAACCTCTCATCTGATCCATCATACCGTTACCCCGGTAAACAAGCTGATTGTTGCTATCGAAAATTCGGTCCTGAATGACCAATGGAATGTCGAATTCGCCAGCAGGAAGGCCGGCTGCTTGTTCTTCCTCATCGCTGATCAGAAAGAATCCGGCCATGCCAGAATACACCTGGGGACCCGTGAGTCCATGGGGATGGGGATGGTACCAATACGTTCCTGCCCGGTTGAGGAGCTTGAATTGATATTCGTAGGTTTCATTTTCGTTGATGACGTAGCGGGGGTGACCGTCCATGTCGGCCGGTACATGCAGGCCGTGCCAGTGCACGATGGTTTCCTGCGGTAACTGGCTACGGAAATGGATGTTGATCTGCTGGCCCTTCTCGGCGCGGATGATGGGGCCCAGATAGGTGTTGGGCAGGGTCTGCAGAGCATTGGCATCCCCTTTGAGCAGCTCTCCCTGGTATCGCCAGACCTGGGTGGCCTGACCGGAAAAGATCGGTACGGTGGCGGCCAGGGCGGTGAGGGCAATCTCCACATCGGCGGAGGCCGCGTTCAGGGGAGCTGAGGATGGCGCAGATGTAGGCGTTTGTGCAGGTGAAGATGGGGGAATGATGCCATCATCGGCATTACTGGCGGGTGTTGGAGAAAAGACGGGGGGAGCACAGGCGGCAAGGGCGACGGCTGCGAGACCGGCACCGCCAAGGCTCAGGAACTTGCGGCGGTTGATTTTTTTCATAAGAATCTTCAGAGTGAGTAAAAAGGAAAATGGAATTGAGAGGAGCACTGTCACTCTGACTAGAACCAGGGATCTTGTCCCTGGCATTCAGCTATTTTCAGAATGACAGTGCTCTCAGGAAAGACTTGACGTTGTGTTACGCTTCGATATCGGTACGCATGGCTTCGTACTCAGCTTTCGAAATCTCGCCGCTGGCATAACGCCGCTTCAATATTTCGATGGCTGTGTCCGAGCCTGACCCGAGGGCGCTATTTGCCGCCGTGGGCGTACTGGTGCGTAATCGTGGCAGAAGCCAGGTTATGAACCAGACCGAGACCACGATGAGTAAGAACCAGAAGAGTACGGTGAGGAGGAAGCTGCCTCCATAACCAAAGCCATAACCGTTACATGCAAGATCAAACATTGATTCACCTCCAGGATGATGAGTTACAGCGACAATTCATGCCGCATATCGTCGAACTCATCTTTCGAGATCTCGCCGCGGGCATAGCGCTGCTTGAGTACATCGAGTGCAGAGCTCTGTCTGCTACCAGCTATTGTTCTACCATTACTGGCTGCTCTTTCGGGGGCACCTGTGAGAAATTGCAACAGGGCCCAGACGACGAGACCAGCGATAACGATCCAAAAAATGAACATGAAAAACATACTAAAACCTCCAAAGCCAAAAGCCATCATGATTGGAAACCTCCAAATTGAACTTGTTAATTGAAATCTTGTGGGGAAGAACAGAGCAATTCTGTCTCTGTTCATTATCAGGATAGCAGCGCTCTATGACGGTATCTTGAAGCGATTATGAAGCTTATATGAAGATTGAATGTATGCTTGCCCAACATTACAAAGTTGACATAAAGATGGCTGCTTTGCCTTGCAAAGGAGTTTTTTCGGGGAAGCGCCGGAGCAATAATGGGCAACTTCACAACCGGCTATCTTCCCTGGTTTGACGTATCTTTCCGGAGCTGATTCCGTCTAACAAAGTAGAGCTCCATGTGCTAACAATTTCAGATTTTGTTCCCGCCCTCTCTCCTCCTCCCGAACTCGTAATGTTTAATCCCACCTGCCTGCGACTCCTAAGAAGCACTGTTCTCCCCCTTGTTTTGGTGCTTATCTTGCTCCTGGTTAGCTTGCCAACACGCGCCTCTGCTGCTGGCCCCTCGGCCACGTCAGGCCCTGATGTTGTCCGCATTGTCGAGATGATCACGCTTCTTAGCGGCGAGGTACCCTTCCAAACCACGCGCATCTATGATCGCCGTGGCGTTCCTCTCGCAGACATCGATGACTGGGGCAGGCGAACCATCGTCGCTTTGGATGATATCCCCGAATTCTTGATCCAGGCGACCATTGCTACCGAGGACCGTCACTTTTACCAGCATCCGGGTGTCGATTATTTTGCCGTAGCGCGGGCAGCCTGGCAGAACGCACAGGCTGCTACGATTGTCTCAGGGGGGAGCACGATTACGCAGCAACTGGTGCGCCTCCTCATGATGAGTCCTTCCGAGCGTTACGAACAAACACTCTCACGCAAACTGCGCGAAGCACAATTGGCCATGCATCTGGAGGAGTATTACAGCAAGGATGAAATATTGGCCATGTATTTGAACATGGCTTACTACGGGCACCAGGCTTATGGCGTGGCTGCTGCAGCCGAGGTTTATTTTCGTAAATCACTGGCTGAACTAACGCCTGCCGAGAGCGCGGTACTGGCAGGTTTGCCGCAGGCGCCTGTGCAGTACGATCCCCTCGAGCATCCTCAGGCAGCCTTACAAAGGCAAAGGGTAGTTCTGGCATTGATGGTAGAACAGGGTGTCATCGATAGCGAACAAGCCGCAAAAATCGAGGCACAAGCGGTACAATTTCGCCCTTACCAGCGCCCAAACGGTCGCGCTCCCCATTTTGTAGACGCCATTCGCGCCATGCTCATCGAGCGCTTCGGTAGTGACGGTATCCATTGGGGCTACCAGGTGCATACCTCCCTCGATCTGCGTTATCAGGAGCTGGCAGAGCGCATTGCTCGGGCGCAGGTACAGACGGTGGGGGAGAAGTACCGCTTCGGCAATGCGGCCGTGGTCATGCTGCAGCCGGCAACAGGCGAGATTCTCGCCATGGTAGGGAGTGTAGATTTCGATAATGCCCGTATTTCGGGACAGGTAAACATGGCCATGCAGCCGCGGCAACCGGGCTCTGCCATCAAGCCGGTGCTTTATGCCGCAGCCTTCGACCGGGGTTGGAGTCCGGCCTCGGTGGTTTGGGACCTGCCGGTGAGCTATGCTTTGGATAGAAACCGGCGCTATGTTCCCACCAACATTACGCAGCGCTACTATGGCCCCATCCGTTTGCGCATGGCCTTGGCCAATTCACTGAATGTGCCCGCAGTGAAGCTCTTATCGCAGGTCGGGATTGAAGCCATGCTGGAGACAGCACAAAAGCTAGGAATTCAATCCTGGCGGCAGCCCGCGGGCAATTATGGTTTGGCTCTGGCTGTGGGAGGCTACGAAGTCTCCTTGTTAGAACTTACGCACGCCTTTGCTACCATCGCCCATCAGGGAGTTTACACGCCCTTGCATCCCATCACTCTCCTGCGCGATGGCGCCGGCCGCGTGGTGTATGAAGCCGATCCTCGTCAAGGTCAGAATCAAGCCATCTCGCCGGTGGCTGCCTATCAGCTTGCCAGCGTCTTGAGTGACGCCCGCGCCCGGCGCATGATGTTCCGGCGACCCTCGCCTTTGGATACCAGCCAGATCACGGCCGTAAAAACCGGCACCAGCGATGGCTGGCGCGATAATCTCACGGTCGGATTTACCTCCTATCTGGCCGTGGGGGTGTGGGTGGGAAACAGCAACAGTCGCTTGATGCGCAAAGCCATCGGCGCTTATACGGCCGGCCCCATCTGGCATGATATCATGGAGTCGGTGTGGGCCGATCCTTCACTGTTCGACAGCCTCGGTTATGCTGGAAAAGAGCTTCCTCAGGGCTTTAGCCCTCCCCCTAACCTCATTACGATTCCTGTGTGTGATTGGCAACCCGGCAAGTTCAAACCCAATTGCCCGCGTATGGTCGAGGAATTCTTTGCCAGCGACACAGCGATGACTCTACCCTCAGGGCGCCTGCGTGGCTATTGTCTGCCAGCCGGTGCTGAGAGTGCCCAGGCCGAAGCCTTTTTCCTGCCATTGCCCAAGAACAGCAGGGAGGCTGGCGTTGCCCGTAGCTGGGTACGCAATCGCTTCGGGCTTACCGTACAGGACCTCGATTTTTGTGATACGACACCCTCGCTGACGCGAATCGTAAAGCAACCGGTGCTCTTGCCTCCACGTCAGCTCGTGGCCCTCGCCACCCAAGATGAAGGCGATACTGTGGCAGCAGCAGAGAACACGAGGGAGACAGGAGGGTAAGTGATGAAGAAATATCTCTTTTTCTTGCTGGGGGGAATGGCGTGGCTGTTGGTTGCCTGTAGTGGTGTACCGGTACCTGCTCCTTCTGCACAACGCACGCCCATCGTCCTCATTGTGCCCACGCCTACCCCCTATTTTTACGAAGTGCAGTCCGGAGATACACTCTGGTCTATCGCTGAGAAGGTAGGGTTGGATGTAGGCACCCTGGTCGTGGCCAATGAACTCGATCTACCGGATACGATTCGTCCCGGCGACAGGCTTCTTGTTTCCAGCCAGGTGACAATCTCAGGCCGCCCACTCCCTACCGCCACACCCACCCCCTTCCCCTGCAGAAACGGTTGTTCCCAGCCTCCGCCGGGATGTGTGATCAAAGGTTATCACGCTCGACTGGACGGAATGCGAATTTATGTCGTGCCACGGGATGAGATTTACGCCGTACAACAGGCAGATGTGTGGTTCTGTCGCGAGCGCGATGCCCTGGATAGCGGTTGGCTGCACTGGACACCGCGCGGGCCCCGGTGGCCGTAAACCCCCACTCAACCTCATCCGCCCGCCGTTTCTTTTCGTCTTCCTGGGGTGCAGCACGCTCAGAGAGCCAAACGGAGAGGAATCACAAGCATGAATAATGCCATCAGTGTAAAATCGGTGACCCGCCGCTTCGGTGAGCTGGTAGCTGTAGACGCGCTCTCGTTCGAGGTACATCGTGGCGAGATATTCGGTTTGCTGGGGCCGAACGGCGCCGGCAAAACCACCACCATCAATTTGATCACCGGCATGCTCGCCCGAGACAGCGGCGAGATTCGCGTGCTCGGTTCGGATCCCCAGACGGAGGCAAAGCAGGTACGGCGACGGATAGGTCTTGCCCCCCAAGAGACCAATGCTTACCTGGACCTGAATGCCCAAGACAATCTCTGGCACCATGCTGCCCTCTACTGCGACAACTTAGATGATGTCCAGGAACGCATCGAGACCCTTTTACGCCTGCTCAACTTGTGGGAACGGCGGAAAGAGCCGATCCGTACATTTTCGGGAGGGATGAAGCGCCGTCTGGTACTGGCCCGAGCCTTACTCCATGACCCAGACATCATCCTTTTCGATGAGCCTACTCTGGGGGTGGATGTGCAGGGCCGGTACGTCCTCTGGGAGCACATCCAGAAGCAGCGGGATCTAGGCAAGACCTTTGTCGTATCCACCAACAACATGGCCGAGGCCGATATTCTCTGTGAGCGGCTGTTGATTATCGATCACGGCAAAGCTATCGCTCTGGACACCCCCGAAAACCTGAAAGCAGCCCTGGGACGTGACATCGTTACCCTGCGCACCTTACCTGCCATTGCCGAGCCGGAGCGTCTGTTCGAGGGCCTGGGCATTCAGGCCGTTACGCGGCCACAACCCGACCAGCTACGCTTGGAAGTGCAGAATGCCGAAGCCATTGTCGGTGAGTTGGTATCTCGTGTCACGGCCGAACATCGCCTGGAATCCATCCACGTTGCCCGCCCCTCCCTGGACGACGTTTTCTTGCATTACACGGGCCGAGCCCTACGCGACTGATGAAACGCTTCTCCCTGCTCTTACACAACGAAATCAGACTCGCCCGCACTGCCATCCCCATCCACCTGGTCGCTATCCTCCAACCAACGATCATGTACTTGCTGCTGTCACTGATCATGGTGCGCCCCACCTTCGATATGAATGTGACACGGCCGGAGACTGCCAGGGGTTGGGCCCTGGTGGCTGCCATGAAAGAGGTAGGATCACCCATCGGCGCCCCCTACATTCATCCCGTTCTCGTCGATACACGGGAGCCACAGGGTTTGCGCCAGGTCGTTTCGGTTGAGAAGATCGATGGCGTGGCCACGGCAGTGCAGCGTTTTGGTCTCATTGACAGTAACTTAGTCAAGAATTATCGTAATCGCTTGACCGCCGCCGCCCTACGCCTCTGGAATGAAGCCTTGGGAGAGAGGGCAGTGGTCGTCGAAGAGCACCCCTGGTTACCGCGCGATGTTCCGTTCCCCGTCTACCTGGGCATGGCTCTGCTGCCCCTTGCTACAGCTCTCGCTGCTTCTGTTATTGGCGGCGTCCTCACAGCGCAAGAATTCGAGCTCCACACCATTCTCGAGTATCGTCTGGCACCGACCTCCCTGGCGTTGATCCTGGGAGCTCGCCTTACCCGACTTGTGCTCTCCGGTCTGTTGGCAGCAGCAGTTTTGCTTGTTGCTATCGGCTTCGACAGTGGCACCTGGCCGCATTCCCCCTGGAGCGTGGGATTGATTCTGTTACCGGT
>JAADFV010000062.1:9585-11553 GCA_013152695.1 Chloroflexota bacterium
ATTCCCGCCTTTCTCGTGGGTTTGGTCACCTCCTTTGCCGCCTGGATTGTGGGCAGTGGTTTTGGCCTGGCCGCTGGTTTTAGCAGAACCTATGCCCTGTTTAGTCGCCTTACCCCCAACACCCACGCCGTCAATCTTCTCTTCCCCACTTACTTTGGCGTGACAGTCGGCCAGCCAAGGATTTCGGCATTGGTTCTATTGCTCATGAGCGTGGTGACTGTGGCTCTGACTGCCGCTATCTACCGGCACCGTGTGCTAAGGCAGGGGCAAGCATGAAACGCTTTTGGATTTTGTTTCGCACCGAGCTCAAAGCCTGGCGTCATGATCCTGTCACCGCCCTGGGAGGCTTTATCCCTGCCATCTTCATTCTCCTCGCCTTTGCCCTTCTTTTTGGCGGACGTCTCACCTTCAAGATTGCCCTGATCAATCACGACACCGGTACCGATGGCAAAATTCTGCAGGAGACCATGAACGAGGTGCTCTCTCCTTTCGGCACACCTTATTATGACGTCCTCGTTCGACCCGAGGACGAGGCCTGGAAGATGTATCATGCTTTCGATATCGATGGCGTCTGGGTTATTCCCTCCAATTTTTCACAGAGCCTGGCTGCCGGGCAGAGCCCGCAGTTGGCGATGTACTTCAGCAACTACATCGACGATCGAGCCAAGAATCACCGTCTCTATGCTGCCGAGATCCTCTGGCACTTTTACGAGCGGATCGACACCCCTCCACCCCCGCTGGCCCTGGCCGAGGTCTATCCCCGACCGCAGATGATTGAGTGGTTTCCTATCATTGCTGTGGGGGTATTGTTATTGGGTTTCATGGTCGGGGGCATGATGAACATCTTCGTCTTAACGCAGAAGGAACAGACGAACCACATCACCCTGGAATTCGGGCTGGCCCCGCGTTCGTTGCTTTGGGTATTGCTGCCGAAAACTGTCCTGGCGCTGTTGATGGGCCTAGTGACAGGAACCGGTCTCCTTGGACTCCTCTATTTGTGGATTGGCGCCTGGCCGGGACCCTACCTTTGGGCCGTGTGGTTGCTGGCAGGTCTGGTCATTCTTTTTTGGGTACCTATCGCCCTGGTGGTGGGGCTTCGTGTCCGTTACTTTGCCGGAGCCATTGCTGTTGTGCTTACAGGGCTGACTCTGTTTTTTATCGGCGGAGGTTTGGGCATGCTGCGCGGCTTCGAGAACAGGGTGCTCAAAATTGCCTGGCTGTTCCCCAATACTTACGCTGTCGATCCCTTGCGTGATCTGATTCTATTCCATCAATGGCCCAACGACTGGAAGCCGGTCTTATTCAAATTGATTATGTTTGCGACGGTCTCCTTGCTACTGGGTTGGGGCCTGGTCGCCCGCCGTCTACGTCGTCTCGCCTGAGGGAAGTGCAAATTGGGCCTGTTCTCTCGCTTGTCCCTTGCTTGCACCCGGATTTTTGCTAAAATAAAGTAAATAACCTGCTTGCCCACCTGTTTTGGAATGACTGGAGGTTAGCAAAATGTCAAAAACTACGAAGAAATTGCTCTTCTACCTGCCCAGAGTCTTGGGTATCCTCTTTGCCTTGTTCATCAGCATATTTGCTGCCGATGTCTTTAACGCCGGCTATAGCTTTGCTGAAACGATTGTCGCCCTGCTGATCCACTTACTCCCCACCCTCATCATCCTCATTGCTGTGGCCATTGCCTGGCGTTGGGAATGGATCGGCGCCATTCTGTTCTTCGCCCTGGGTGTGTGGTACATCATCATGGCCTGGGGAAGGATGACGGGAAGTGTTTATCTGATCATCTCAGGGCCGCTGTTCCTGATCGGAGCCCTCTTCTTGCTCAATTGGTATTTCCGCGACGATTTACGAGATATATCCTCCTGGCGAAAGAGTTGACGGCAACCGAATTATCATAGCAGTGGTCGTGGGCGTGTGCAGGCTAGATCTTTCTGCCTGCACTGCTGTCGCGCGGGGGATGGCAGG
>JAADFV010000063.1 GCA_013152695.1 Chloroflexota bacterium
CATAAGGGACAGCCGGGGTGGGCTGCCATAAAGCTGGTTGGTGGGGTTTGGCTGGAAAGGCCTCGATCAAGTCCTGCACCTGCGACTGTACGGTCAGCCAGTTATTTTCATCCAGGGTGATGTTCCAAAGCATGGCATTGCGGTTGATCAGATAGGAACGCACCTCTTCCAGGCGAGCCAGAACGCTCTCCCAGTCATTTTCTACGTCCTCAATCAGTTTGCGCAGGAAGAAAAGATAACTCACTCCGCCCATTTGTTCGGAAACCCACCCTGCTGTATGGAAATGGGCGCTGAGGCGACCGCCGACGATGGAATGTCCGGCCGGTGCCAGACTGGATTCTTGTGCAGCCTTTTCTTCCAGTACGATTTGGCGGAATCGTTCCTGGTTATCCAGCTTGGGGGCAGTGAGAATGTCTTTGTAGATTGCCAGGAGGTCAGGAACCTGCTCGATCATGGCTTTGCCACGCAGGAAGAGCCATGTGCTGGGTTGGCCATCGATACGACGGCTCGAATTGAATAAGCGGGCATGGATACCACCGGTCTTACTGCCAATACGCTGAGAGAGACTGACGAAATCCTCGTATTCGGTACCCATCTGTAAAAGAGCAGTACTGAAGAGAGGAAGGTAGGGGAGGATTTCCTGAGGGAGGCTGCGGAGGTCTAGTCCGACATCCAGGTAGAAGATGCCATTAGTGAAGAGGTCGTGGAAGAGAATCTGGGAGCCTTTGTGAGCGTCGATGGCAATGGGCAAGGTCTTGCTTTTTTTGTCCAGGTCTTCCAGGCGTAAGCGGGGGATGGCAGCCAGGGCTTCGGGAGAGTCGGGGGTCTGCTGCAAGCGCCGTAATTCCTGAGTATTGGTGATGATTTGCTGTATTTCTTTCTCGCTCAATTGGGATTTGATCCTTGCCAGCCGTTCTGTTTCTTCTTCATTTTGCCGGGCTTGCAGTTCGGGATCGGGGCGCAGCAATAGGGTAGTACGGTGCGGATTCTCGAGAAAATAGGTCTTGATCAGTGACTCGAAATAGGCTTCATTGGCATGAATACGAGCCTTGATTGCAGCAAGCGGTTCCTCGAAGGCAATCAGTTGGAAAGGATCCGCTTCGTAGAGCCAGGTGGAGAGGGCTCGCAGCATCAGTGCCAGTCCACGCGGGAACCCGCCGGTATTATTTTCGCGTAGGTGAAATTCAATGGTATTCAAGGAAGCCTCAATTGTACGAGGATCGATACCTTCGCTGGCCAACTTTTCCAGAACTTCGAAGATTAGTTGCTCGACTTTGGGCGAATCATTTTCGTCGATACCCTTGAGACCTGTGGAAAAGGCCACCTGGCGAATATCACTTTCCATGCCGAAACCGGCCAGATCTTCACCCAGACCGGAATCGATCAAGGCTTTGCGTAGGGGAGAAGCGGGGGTGCCCACGAGAATGTGCCCTAATATTCCTAATGCTAAACTGACCTCCGCATCATGTACTGTTTCATCCAGCATCCAGTTTACAGTGACATAAGCTTTGGTTTCATCGCCGGCGGCATAGGGTAGTTCCATAGCTCGCGGCGCCGTAAAGCGTGGCTGAAGATCGACATGGGAGTCGATGTCCAGCCGCTCGAATTCCTGGAGCCAGTTGTCCAGTAGTTTCAGTCGTTCTGTCGCCGGATCATCACCATAGAACCAGATTCGGGCATTCGAAGGGTGGTAGTAGGCATGATGGAATGCCTTGAATTGCTCGTAACTAAGTTCGGGAATATGACGAGGGTCACCCCCTGAATCCAGCCCATAGGTGGTATCGGGAAAAAGGGAACGTCGTGAGGCGTCACTGAGCAAGTCGTCAGGATCGCTGTAGGCCCCTTTCATTTCATTGTAGACAACGCCCTTGATGGTGAGTGGTTGCGAAGGATCATCGAGCTCGTAGTGCCAGCCTTCCTGCTCAAAAGTATGCCGTCTGAGGAGAGGATAAAAGACGGCATCCAGATACACGTCAATCAAATTATAGAAGTCCTGCAAGTTTTGACTGGCGACAGGGTAAACTGTTTTGTCAGGATAGGTAAAGGCATTGATGAACGTCTTGAGAGAACCTTTGATGAGTTCGATGAAGGGCTCTTTGACCTGATATTTACGTGAACCTGCCAAGACGGCATGTTCGAGAATATGGGCGACGCCTGTAGAATCGGTAGGCGGTGTGCGGAAGGTGATGCCGAAACATTTGTTTTCGTCATCATTTTCCATGGAAATCAGCTCCGCTCCAGTTTTTTCATGGCGAAACAAACGCGCATGCGTATTGATTTCTGGGATATCGAATTCTCTTATCAGTACGAAACCATGTAATTGGTTCATTATCATCTCCGTGAAGGGTATATTGTGTAGAAACAAGGGAAGTTGGCGTATTATATCATCGCTCGAGATTTTCTCAGCACTTTATCTCCTCGTGCAACAGGTTCAGCGTTTCGTGAATGGCTGTTAACCTCTGCAATCAGGGATTGGAGGGGATGCGAGCTGGCCCATAACCCATGCACTGAGAGGTTAGGTCATAGGTTACTGGCCCTCATGCGCTCATATTCTCTGCTGTGGTCGCGTCCTCTGCAAAATAAGGTGGGTATTTTGTGAGCATAGCGAGAAGCGCTATAATTGAACTATGGCGCTGCCCATTTTTGGGCGCGCCTTTCGCAAGGAAATATTGATCCATTATGACGAATAAAGCTGACTCGCTCCAGCAAATTGCTATCACACAGGAAAAATGGTGCTTAGAAGAGCTGTTCCCTGGGGCTGATAGTCCCGAATTCGAAAATGCCAAAACAGCGTTAATAGAAAAAGTTGCAACGTTTACCAAGGTGCGCTCGCTGCTAAATCCTGATATCGATACGAAGACATTTCTGGATATCATTGCTCAATTGGAGGTAATTACCGAAGAGAGTTACCGGATTTATGGCTTTGCCGGTTTGTGGTTTAGTGAGGATACCCAGAATCAGCTTGCTCAGGGTTTGCAGGCTCAGGTGCAGCAAATTATGGCGGAGCTGACCAATCGCACCTTGTTTTTTAGCTTATGGTGGAAGGGGCTAGACGATGAGAATGCCGAACGGCTGATGGCCGTTGCTGGAGATTGTCGTTACTGGTTGGAGGAAATGCGTCATTTCAAACCTCACACCTTAAGTGAGGACGAAGAGAAAATCATCAATATTAAAGATGTGACAGGAGTCAATGCTCTCACGGCCTTGTACGATACGATCACAAATCGTTACGTGTTTCGTATCGAAATAGAAGGCGAAGTGAAGGAAATGACGCGGGGTGAGTTGATGGTGTTGGCCCGTAGTACCGATCCAGAGCTCCGAGCAGCAGCCTATCAAGAACTCTATCGAGTCTACGGCGAAAGAGGCGTGATTCTGGGCCAGATGTACCAGACGCGGGCGCGAGATTGGCAAAATGAGCAAATCGAGCTCCGGCGCTTTCAAAGCCCCATCGCCGCTCGCAATCTCCAAAATGACATCCCTGATGATGTTGTGGAGACTCTTTTGGACCTTGCTCGTGAAAATGCACCTGTTTTCCAGCGTTTCTTCCGGCTAAAAGCACGCTGGCTGGGCATGGAGAAATTGCGGCGTTATGATATCTATGCTCCTGTTGTCGAGGCAGATAAGACCTACGATTTTGCCGAAGCTGCTGACATGGTCTTCGATGCTTTCTATGAGTTCGAGCCACAAATCGCACACTTGGCCCGCCGCGTTTTTGCAGAGAAGCATGTGGATAGTGAAGTGCGGCAGGGCAAACGAGGTGGGGCTTTTTGCTGGACTGTATCGTCCCGTTTTTCACCATGGGTACTGGTCAATTATCAGGGCAAGGCCAATGATGTCTCGACTCTGGCGCATGAATTGGGGCATGCTGTGCACAGTATGTTGGCCGCTCATCATAGCATTTTCACCCAGCACGCCTCTCTTCCCCTCGCTGAAACCGCCTCCACTTTCGCCGAAATGCTGCTGGTAGATTACCTGTTGGGCAGAGAAGAAGATGAGAATGTACGTCGCGATATTCTCTTTTCACAGGTGGATGATGCCTATGCCACCATCATGCGTCAGGCTTATTTCGCTCTATTCGAGCGCGAAGCCCATGATCGAATTGCTGAGGGAGCGGCAGTAGATGAGCTTTCGGCGGTGTATCTGCAAAATCTCGCAACCCAGTTCGGTGATTCGGTAGAGGTTCCCGAGGAATTTCGCTGGGAATGGATTTCCATCCCTCATATTTACCATGTCCCGTTTTATGTGTATTCGTATGCCTTTGGTCAATTATTGGTGCTAGCTCTCTACCAACAGTACAAAAAGGAAGGCGATTCTTTCAAAGCGCGGTACCTCGACATCCTTTCTGCTGGCGGTTCCCAATCTCCGGCAAATATCCTCCGACAAGCAGGTATCGACATTCATCGCCGCGATTTTTGGCAAGGAGGATTCGATATTATCTCCGATCTCGTTGATCAATTAGAGACAATTCCTATTCCGGACCCATGACAACTTTAATTTCTGTACAACAACTCGTTTGCGCGCGTATTCCCACAGATGTGGGTGAATTTCAACTTTGTTTATATGCGAACAGCCAGGATGATAAAGAACATCTGGCTCTCACCATGGGCACTTTGTCGGGCCAGAAGGATGTGCTCGTACGTGTTCATTCTGAATGTTTTACTGGTGATGTGTTAGGTTCGCAACGATGCGACTGTGGCGAACAACTGCATTTGGCCATGGAAAAGATTGCCAGGGCTGGCCAAGGCGTTGTCGTTTACTTGCGTCAGGAAGGCCGTGGCATCGGCCTGTTGGATAAGCTCCGTGCTTATAATTTACAAGATGAAGGTTATGATACGGTCGAGGCAAACTTGGTGCTGGGGCACCAGGCGGATGAGCGCAATTATGATGTTGCAGCCGGGATTATTGCCGACCTGGGCATCCTTTCGGTGCGTCTGATCACGAATAATCCTCACAAGATTCAGTATCTCCAGTCTTTGGGGGTGACAATCACCGAGCGTGTCCCTCTTATCCCGACCGTAACTCCTGAGAACGAACATTATCTACGCACCAAGGTGCGGCGCATGCGCCATCTTCTTGACCTCAATATCGCTTCCAGATCGGCAAAATAGAAAGCACACCTCCCTGCTCTGGCGCCTGGCCAAACTGGACGCGGTCGGTGCAATCAAAGGTCTCTCCCTCTTTCCGGGCCAGGGCTGTCATGTCCCCAACTGTCACGAGTGTGCCGCCTTTGATTGGGCATGGGTGTCAAGCCATTGTTGGGCACGGCGCACAAAGTCTTTTTCCGAATCAAAAGTAAGCAGGCGTTCGGCTGTGGCCAGATCGGGTGCCCATAATGGCCGAAACAGCGCTTCTTCTGCGGAAGGGCTTTTGGGATGGGGTTGGCCGCGGTTGGGATCAGTGAGGCGCATGAGATAGTAGTGCTCATTGCGCTTGATATGCTTGCCTTTGAAGACAAACTCGGTTTTGGCTTCGCCTAAATCTGCGATGATTTCCAGCCCCCAGTAGCCACTCTCTTCCCCCACCTCTCGCAAGGCTGCCTCTTGGGGCGACTCGCCCGGCTCGATATGTCCTTTGGGCAAACGTACTTCGTGGCTGGGAGTGTCTGTGCGAGGCACCTCTCGCTCGAGCAGAAGGACTTCTCCCCGATCATTGAGAACTACTCCTCCTGCGGCGCGGTATTTTTTTATTGATTTCTTTTTACTCATGGCGGAAATCTCCTTACTTTGCTCCTGTGAGTAGCTGTCGGGGTCTTGTTTTCATAGCTGAACCAATGGCTATTCTCGTTTCAGGGCTTCGAGGGTTTTTTCATCGAAAGGATTCTTTCCTTGTTGTAGCGCTTGAATCCAGGCTTGCCGTTTTGGGGCGAAAACCTCATACATCGGGGGGTCTTGATCAGCAAGACGCTGGAGAAATGTTTGGAAATCGGTCACAGCCTCATCATAACGTCCTAAAAGAGCCAGGGTTAGGCCACGACTATCGTGGCTATAACCGCTGTCATCCCCGGCAACAGCCTGATCACAAAAGGGTAGAGCCTCGGTTGGGCGCTGATTCAGGCTCAAATTCCAGCAAAGGGCATTATTGGTGGCTGGATCATCAGGTTGTAGCCGATGTGCTGTCTGTAAGTGGGGTAGGGCTTCGTCGAAGGAATCGGGCGAACGCCGGAGCAAAGCCAGGGCGAGATTGAGATGGGCAGGAGCAAAATCAGGTTTGGCAGCCAGGGTTTGGCGAAAATCACTGATCGCGGCACTCAGATCTGAATCTGTGCCCCGTTGGAGATAAGCAGCCCCACGATTGTTGCGCGCCGAGATCAGGTCGGGATTGGCCGCAAGGGCACGCGAGTAGAGGTCGATGACCTGATCCCAGTCCTTGTCAGCTTGTCGGCTGGTAAGCAATGCCAGGTAGAAATAGATGGCAGCGAGGGTATGGGCATCGTTGGGGTTGAGATTCAGAGCACGGTGGAGCGCCGCCTCGGCCAGGGCGGACCGGCCTGCTAAGAGATGCACCTGTCCCAACATCAAGAGGGCCATAACGCGCATTTCCTCAGGAAGATCCGTGTTGATGATGATGTTCAACTCTTCGGGAGAGGTGAGCAAACGATTGAAGGTGGCAGCATCATTTGCCGTCTGGGGCATTGTCACGTAGGCCACAACCCGGCCGCTGTCGTATTCTCCCCAAATGACTAACACGGCTCCCAGCTGCTGGCCGATTCTCTCGGCCTCATCTTCCCGGACGATCACGGTCGGAGCTATATCCACACGGACATCGTGTAATCCTGCCGCAGTCATTTCTTCCTGCAAAGCCACCTGTAAACGGCCAGCCACGTTGTAGCCGATGGCCTCGCCGCCATAATTGGCAAATTCACTGATGAGAAGCAGGGTTTCATCGGCTGAGGCCGGCTGTGGCCAGACAGTCGCTGTGGCTGCAGCCGGCAACCAGCCCCTTTCCTCCCCCCAGGAACGCCATGTCCCCGACAAAAGTAACCCCACACCGCCAAGAATGAGCAGTAAAACTAGCGCCAACCACCAGAGCCGCTGAGGGGACAGTTTTTTGACAACGACTGTTGCTGGCAGCGGTTCTGATAAAGATTCCTCAGATACTTGCGTTGTTAGCGGGGGCGGCTCTTCGGGATGAAAACCGGCTGCGATCAGCAGTTGGTCTCGTTCTGCAGGTGTGAGACGTAGCTTTTCCGCCAGGCGCAGCACATCTTGGCGATGGCGGGGGCGTTGGGTCAGGCCTTCTTTCCAGCGGAATATGGTTTGCCGGCGTACACCCAGATGTCGCGCCAATTCCGCATCACTGATGCCGGTGCGTTCAGTATAGTCGCTGAGCAATTGCGAGAATGTTTTCATCGAAAACTCAGGGGAAAATTAGAAATTTGTTGGGTGTAACATCGATTGTAACACTTTTGACTCTTGAAGTGTACCTGAAATCTGACAGACTGGAGGCAGGATAATGATTTTCCCGTAACATCTATCGACTCAAGGAGCACTTTCTCATGAAAAACATTCGGTCAATTCCTTTCCTTTTCGTTGTAACTTTTTTCTTGCTTTTCACGAGCGCCTGTGCTGCGTCCCAAGACGCGTCCAAGGCATATAGTCGAGCCGTGATCAATCGCGGTGAAATCGTCCCGGCGGAACGTATTCGTATCAACGAATATCTCAACTACTATGAACAACATTTCCCCGAACCTACTTCCGAGCCCTTGGCCCTCGATCTTCGTATAGGAAATCGTCGCCTGGCCCCGAACGGAGGCGAAGTTTGGCTGCAAATCGGTTTGCAAGCGCGAAAGCCAAGCCTGGCGGAGCGTACACCCTTAAATTTAGCCCTGGTCCTGGATGTCAGTGGCTCCATGGGAGAAACAGGGAAGCTGGATTATCTCAAGCAATCGTTGACGGTCTTTCTGCAAAGTCTACGCCCGGACGACCGGATAGCCATTGTCGCTTATAGTGATGAAGCTACGCTGATACGTGCCTCACAGCCGGTGGAGGATGGGCGTTGGATACGCAGGACTGTGCAGAGCCTGAAGGCGGGGGGTTGGACGAATCTGCACGGAGGATTGATGCTTGGTTTCGAAGAAGTCTCAAAAAACTTCGATATCCGCCGTAACAATCGCGTTATCTTGTTGACAGATGGTCGCGCCAATCGTGGTGTGATCGATCCCCAACAAATTGCTTCTGACGCCCGTGCCTACACCGAGCGAGGTATCTATCTTTCCACTATTGGTCTGGGCATAGACCTGGATGACGAGCTACTGAGCACCCTCGCCAGGGAAGGACGCGGCGCTTATCATTTCATCGATTCCTACGAGGAGATGGATAAAGTGTTTTTCGAGGAGGTCGAGGGGCTGGTCGAGCGAGTAGCCAATGATGTCCGTGTTCAGATTCAACCTGCCTCTGGCGTACAATTGACTCAGGTCACCGGTTTCGAAGGCACCCCACCTCCGCGAGGAGCGGAAGTTGTGATGCAGGACATGGGTGCCGGAGATAGCCAGGTGCTGATCGTGCGTTTACAGGCTTCGCCCGCCTCGCCAGGAGAAAGGTTGCTTGCCACGGTCACGCTTAGTTATGAGGATGTATTTGCCCAGCGACAGCGCCGTACGAGCAAGGAGATGCGTGTGCGCGTCGAGCCGGGTGTAGTGCCAGACCCACTCTTGGACTTGGATGTGCACCGCAACGTCACCATTGTGCGGTCAGCAGAAGCTCTCAAACGCATCGACCAGATGTTCAACAGTGGTCAATACCTTCCCGCCTGGCGGTTGGCTCGAGAGATGGAGGTCTTGCTCCGTGATATGGCCCGTCTCACGGGTGATGAACAGTTGCGAAAGGATGCCGATCTTTTCTGGCGCTATCAGCAAACCCTCAGCCAAGCCCTGGGCTACGATCCTGCCCTCGCTTCCGACACAGAGGGATCGCCCCGCCCCGACCAAGAACGTTTTCCCTCAGCGGAAACATCCGAAACACTTCCTACCCTTGAAGTAAGATAAGATTGAGGAAATCTCCCCCTCACATGAACGGTAAGACCCTTCGCTTCACTCAGGGTGACATATGCCCTGCCCGTGCATGGCGAGACCTTTCACCGGCGAATCACCTTCATGTTTGTTGCCAGGCCGACCCGTCTAGGGCGACACACGCCGCCATGTCATTCTGAACGAAGTGAAGAATCTCATCTCCTTACATGAACGGCGAGACCCTTCGTTTCACTCAGGGTGACACTTGTTTGTCATGCTGGGCGGGGCCAGGCGTAGGGGGGAGATATTTCGGGCTGCATTATCCTTCCTTACCAGTATTCTCCTCGTCAGGCACGAGGGTGGTACTCCACACATCTTCCGACAAGGTGATGACCGAGAGACAGGAATTGCAAACAGCCCTGTCTTTTTCGGCAATACGTGCATAGTGGCCGCAATTAGGACAGGTGATAGCGACGCGTTGCACCGCCTGACGCATCAATGTTTGCATGACTTCTTCAGGCGATGAAAGCCCCATATCCTCCTGCAAGATTTTAACAATTTCCTGCTCTTCTTCAGATAATTCAAATTTGTGAGGGGCATATTCTATCATAATGAAAACCAAGCCTCCGAGAGGGTGAAAATAGTTAACCGTAAAAAGATGGAACGTAAGAAGGAGAGAATGTCACTGAGTCAATTCTCACAGCCAGCCTTCCTTACGACTCAGTGAGAGATTTATTGCTTTCCAATTTAGCCAGGAATCGCTTAAGTGCGGTATGATCTGTATAGCACAGTTTTCCTTTTCAGAAAAACTCACCAATCTTTTTGTTGGCGTAATCTATGGCCGACAATATCATGAAACCCTTACTTTTCATTACCTCTGCAATGGAGCGGATTTACAATGGCTCGTGAATATGTGGATGGTGCAACAGCCATCGCCCGCGGTGCCTTAGGCGCGGGGTGTAATTTCTATGCGGGATATCCTATTACGCCCGCAACACCGATTCTCCTACATATGCTCCGCGAATTACCCAAAGTCGGTGGGGTGGGGATACAGGCCGAAGATGAAATTGCCGCAATCAGCATGTGTATTGGTGCCGCAATGTCGGGGGCTCGACCCCTCACTGCCACCTCCGGCCCGGGTATCTCTCTCTATTCCGAAAACATTGGCTTGGCTATCATGGGCGAAGTGCCGCTGGTGATCGTCGATGTCATGCGTATGGGGCCGGCAACCGGCGGCGCCACAACCGCGGCCCAAGGCGACATCCAGTTTATCCGCTGGGGTACCAGCGGCGGCTATCCCATTATTGCCCTGGCGCCTTCATCTGTCACCGAATGTTATACTCTGACCCAGCGTGCCTTCGATCTGGCAGAACGGTTACGTACCCCCGTCTTCCTTTTGCCCGATAAAGAAATGGTTTCGTCCATGGCTACAGTGGAAATTGCTGATTATGTGGATGTGCCCGTAGGCCAACGCCCCCTGGTCAAACGAGAAGCGATTCCCGGCATCAATGCTGTCAGTGGCCAGCGAGACCCGCGCCTGCGTCCTGAAGAGACCTATCTGCCCTATGATTTCGAGCCTATTGACATCATTCCTCCCACCAGTCCTTTTGGCGGGCCGCATATCACCCGCTTCACGACCTCCAGCCACGACGAGCATGGTTTTCTCAGCAAAGACCCGCGCAAAGTCGAGCGTTTGAACAGGCATTTACGTTTGAAGATAGAAAACCGGCGTGCTGAAATCGAATTTGGCCAGCTTGATCGCCATCCTGAAGCCGACACACTTTTTATCAGCTACGGGACGACCGCCCGTGCCATGCGCGAGGCCGTGGATGAAAGTCTGCAACATGGTCGACCAGCCAGTGCCCTCACACTACACACACTCTGGCCTGTTCCCGAACATCTGATCCTGGAGGCCGCCCAAGGACACCAACGTATCATTGTAGCCGAACTCAATCACGGCCAGTACGTACGTGAGATCGAACATCTTCTCTACCGTCAGGCTATGCAAACCCATCAGGCTCCCCCTGAAATCATTGCCCTCACTCGCGTCGATGGCGAACTCATTACCCCTGAGCAATGCCTGGACGCCATCACCAACTAAGCAGAGCTTAACCATGGCAACCTTATCTCCTGTGCAACTTCGAGTTCCAGAAACCTATAAAAACGAAAGACCCTTTCCTTTTTGTCCCGGTTGTGGTCATGCCATAATCCTTGATCGCTTGAATGATGCCTTGAAAAAACTCCAACTCGACCCGACAAAGGTGGTAATTGTCAGTGATATCGGTTGTGTTGGACTTAGCGATCAATACTTTGTCACCAACGCCTTTCATGGCCTGCATGGCCGCAGTATAGCCTATGCCAGCGGCATCAAACTGGCCAATCCTGATTTACATGTGATCGTGCTTATGGGAGATGGTGGCGTCGGTATTGGCGGTACCCATGTTCTCAATGCGGCGCGGCGTAATATCGGCATCACCGTCCTGGTCTTCAATAATTTTAACTTCGGTATGACTGGCGGTGAGCATTCGGTAACGACCTTTTCTGATGCCATCACTGCCAGTACACGAGCGGGGAATCTCGAACACCCCCTTGACATTTGCGCCTCGGTGGCCGTCAACGGTGCCGGTTACGTTTATCGCGGCACCTCCTTTGACAAAGATCTCTCCACACAAATAGCCTCTGCCATTGCTTATGATGGTTTTGCTCTCATGGATATTTGGGAGTTATGTACGGCCTATTTTGTTCCTAACAACCATTTCAGTCGTAAAGAGATGATGGGGGAGATCAGAGCTTTGGGGATGAAGACCGGCTTGATCCAGCAATTATCACTTGATGAATACAGCCGGCGCCTGCATACGCAGGGAGAACGTTTCTTTGGGCAGGAAGCAATACCCTTCCAGCCACTTTCCCCCGAATTTTCTTCAACCCTCGATCATAAATTCCATCTCATCATTGCCGGATCGGCCGGGGCTAAAGTACGCTCGGCGGCCAAAGCCATTGGTTATGCCGCCGTTCTTTCCGGATTGTGGGCGACACAACGTGATGATTACCCCACCACCGTGAAAACAGGCCACAGTATTAGTGAGATCATCCTCAGCCCGGAAGAAATACGCTATACGGGCATTGTCAAACCAGAGGCCCTGGTGCTCCTCTCGGAGGATGGCCTCAAAAAAGTACGCCATCGTTTGGATGCGATGACACCTGATGATCTCTTTATTACCACACCTGAATTTGCCGAGGTGGAAACGGCCGCCAAAAAGATTATCCTCCGCCCAAGCGCCAGTCACGTGCGCATCACGCGCACCAATCGTTCCTTGATCGTAACGGCGGCAGCTCTGCGCCTACTCAATATCTTCCCCATCGCTGCTTATGAGGAAGCAATTCGCCGCTTCCAAAAGCGCTTTGCCAAAGAAAATTTGGCTGTTGTTGCTGCCAGCGCCTCCCTACTCGACACCTCACCCACCATTCAATAATCCATGCTAAACGCTGCTAAACAACTCCTCCCTCAGCTTATCGACATCCGTCGCCGTATCCATCGCTGGCCTGAACTCGCCTTCGAAGAACATCGTACCGCAGCCCTGGTGGCTCACCGTTTACATGAGCTGGGTATCGAGTATGAAACCGAGGTTGCCCGTACAGGTGTTGTTGCCTGGTTGGGTGAAGGAGCTGGCCCAACCCTTGCCTTACGGGCAGACATGGATGCTTTACCCATCCAGGAAGAGAATGAGGTCGAATATGCCTCGGAACGACCTGGTATCATGCACGCTTGCGGGCACGATGCCCATACCGCCATGCTTTTGGGTGCGGCCGAGCTTTTGAAGCAACACGAATCTGAACTGTCGGGGCGGGTAAAGTTCATCTTTCAGCCCAGTGAGGAACAGATCGATGACGAGGGCTTCAGCGGCGCCAAGCTCATGATTAATGAAGGCGTGATCGAGGATATCGATGCTATCATTGGCCTTCATGTCGAGCCGGCCTTGGCGGCGGGAATGATTGCGCTACGGCCTGGCCCGATGATGGCGGCGGCAGACCGTTTCCGCCTGGAAATCCTGGGTAAAATTGCCCACGGAGCCTACGCTTATCTCGGTGTCGATGCCATTGTCCTGGCGGCGCAGGTTATCACTGCTGCTCAAACCCTGATTTCGCGACGCATTCCCGCGATCGAAGCAGGTGTCATCAGTTTTGGACAGATTACGGGAGGCACGGCTGAAAATATCCTCTGTGATCGGGTGGTTCTGAATGGGACCGTACGTAGCTTCAATCCGGAGATTCGTGATCAGCTCGAACGCGAACTGGGCGAAGTAGCCGCTATCACCCGGCAGATGGGAGGTGATTATCGCTACACCTATCTGCGCGGTAATCCCCCGGTCATCAATGATGGACGTCTGACTGGATTTGCCTCGCGTATTGCAAAACAATTACTCGGTGCTGATCATGTTACCGAGGCCGCCATGACCACAGGCGGAGAGGATTTTGCCTGGTACTGCCAGGAAAAGCCAGGGACATTTGTGCGCTTGGGTGTACGTGATCCTGCCTGGGACAAGATTCGATCTCTACACACCGCTACCTTTGATATTAAGGAAGAGTCTTTAGCTGTCGGTGCCGCCTTTCTGGCAGAAAGCGCCCTGCGTTGGCTGAAAGAAGCGCCTCACGATGAACGGCTACACATCTGATGATGGAAACAGCAATGTATCCGCAGTATGATTTTAAGGGAAAGGTCGTATGTGTGACCGGGGCCGGTCGCGGGATAGGCTTCGCCATCGCCCATGCCTTTGCTCAGGCGGGGGCTAAGGTTTGTGTCAATGATATTGTACCGGAGCAGGCACACACCTCTCTCACCAGCTTGCGAGGTGAGGAGATGGAGGCCATGGTTCATGTAGGGGATGTGGGTAAAGAGGAAGATGTGGGGGAGATGTTTGCTGCTATCGATCAACAATGGGGGCGACTCGATATTCTGGTCAATAATGCCGCCATCGAACCTGTTTTTTCTATTTTCGACCATCCTCTACACGAATGGCAGCGTACGATCGATACCAACCTCACCGGTGCTTTTTTGTGCACACGAGAAGCGGCCCACCGCATGAGGGCGCAGGGATCGGGCGTGATTATCAACATTGCCTCTATTGCCGGAAAATCGCAGCCTTTGTATTTACGTTCTGCTTATGCAGCCAGCAAGGCGGGACTGGTTGGCTTCACGAAAGAGGCTGCTCGCGAGCTGGCAGCGTACAACATTCGTGTGAACGCCGTCTGCCCGGGGGTGATCGTCACCCCCATGACCGAGCGTCTGCGGCATGATGAAGCGCAAATGCAGCGCTGGCGGGCCGAAATCCCTTTGGGGCGTCTGGGGCTGCCCGAAGAAGTGGCATCATTGTGTCTCTGGCTGAGTTCAGACGCGGCCAGTTATGTCACGGGCGTAGCCTGGCATGTGGATGGCGGTAAAAACATGGCATAATATACTTTGGCCCGTAGCTTTGGCGATCACGCTATCTTTTGCTCCTTACTTCTTCCCACTTACCCCTTATTCCTTGCTTATCCGGAGGTTCTCATGGCTTACGAATATATCATCAGCAAAAAAATGGATGACGGCGTCGGTTTGATTCAGTTGAATCGGCCACGGGCGCTCAATGCCCTTAGTCCTGATCTCATGGCCGAGTTGGGTGAGGCTTTGCTTACATTCGACGCTGATCCAGAAGTGGGCTGTATTGTCATCAGCGGGGATGAACGTGCCTTCGCTGCAGGTGCCGATATCAAGGCAATGGCTGATGCCTCCATGGTCGATATGCTCACCCAGGATCTGATAGCCAAATGGGAGACGATTCACAGTATCAAGACACCAATCATTGCTGCTGTAAGTGGTTATTGTCTGGGGGGTGGGTGCGAGTTGGCTATGAGCTGCGACATGATCGTGGCCAGTGAATCTGCCCAATTCGGCCAGCCCGAGATCAATCTCGGCATTATTCCCGGCTTTGGCGGTACGCAACGCCTGACGCGAACCATCGGCAAAGCCCTGACCATGGAAATGGTCCTGGCCGGCCGCTATCTCAGTGCCGAAGAAGCCCTACAATATGGCCTGGTCAATCATGTTGTTCCTGTGGAAATGTATTTGGAAGAAGCATTAAAGTTAGCTGCCAAGATTGCTGCACAAGCGCCCCTGGCGGTGCAACTGGCGAAAGAAGCCGTCAACAAGGCCCTGGAATTGAGTTTGCATGAGGGTCTGGTATTCGAGCGCCATCTCTTCCAGATGCTTTTTGCCACGGAAGATCAAAAAGAGGGTATGGCTGCATTTGTAGAAAAACGCAAAGCACAATGGAAAGGAAGGTAATATGAATCATCATGCTCGACTTGCAGGTCTGAATATCACGGTCGGTGAATTTTTGCCGCGTATGCGCCTGCCCAGCGTTGCCGGACCCATGCTCACTCCCGCCGATATGGTGGATGAAGGGGCCTTGGCGGTGTGTATTTACAATCCGGCAGCAGTGAATCCCTTCCCCATTCCTCCTCCAGGCGTCGATCTCCCTCGTCGCCTGGAAATGTTGCGAGAGCGCGAAGTAATGTTGTATGTGATCAGCGGTTTGAGTATCTCCCGTCTGGCGAGCTGGATGGAATATACGGGTGAGGTAATGCACGCGCTTAGCGACGCCGAAGGAAACTTCACCGCTCGTGTGGGGATTCCCATCAAACGTGTCAATGATCGCAATTTTCGTACCCATGCGGCGTTTATTTTGCAGGAGGATCGAATTCTTTCCATTTTGTTAGAAACAGATCCCATTCATCATTTCGAAAATTTGCTGCAGGCGCTGGACGTGGCAGAAGGAAGGGAGCCAGAGGTCTATCATCTGCCGGATCAGCCCCAATATCGCATGGCAAGGTGTCCCGATGATTTGAAAGAGGAAGCCGAGTAGAGGGAACTTACCCTTGCTTTATCCTCCCTTACAACCCTGGATCTACGCCCGACCGGCTGAAGTCAAGGGGGCGATGGCAAATATCCTCAAAAATGTGTGCTAACCTACTGTTTTTTTGAGAAGGCAAATTTGCTCTGTGAAGTGCAATCGGCTATACTCCCATCGCCTGTATAGACGATTTACGTCGTTGCCCACAATGTCGTGTTGCACGCCATGGGCCCGAACGGATTATCTTGTTACCTCCGCTCTCGTTTCATTGAACATGTTCCACCTCATTATTCGGCTCTTTCTTGTGGTGGGGGTAATGTTGCTAATCCCTCCGGCGCTCGGTCTCATCTGGGATCGTATCATGGGAACAGCACCGTGGGGATTTCTGAGCGGCGTTATTCTTGGCATGTTCCTCTCGATCATTTTTATTGTTCGCACCATTCAGGGGCGTTTTCTAGCGCTTGCCCCCCCATCCCCCGATGACATGAAGGAGAAAGATTAGTGCGTAAACTCTTTCAGGGAAATAACCTCTATGTGACCATTGGCGTCGTAGCGGCGTTACTGGCTTCTGTGTTTTTCATTCGCGTTCCTCTGCCTGCCATTTTGTTACCGGCAGAAAAATTGGGTTCTGTGGCGGGGTTCCCTATCACGAATACCCTGATTACCACGCTTATTGCTGATTTAACAGTTTTGGCGATCGCTATTGGCGCAACATATAAGATGAAGGATGTGCCATCAGGGTTGCAAAATTTGGTTGAGTGGTTCTTCGAATCTTTTGAGGGGATGTTGACCGATATTGCCGGGCAGAAGAATGCACGTCGCTGGTTCCCCATGTTCATGACGATCCTGCTTTTCCTCTTGTTTGCCAACTGGTGGGAACTGGTTCCTGGCTTTGATAGTGTTGGCTATCTCGAACCCGTAGAAATAGCTTATCTGAATTCAGATGGCACAATCAATACCGGTTACGAGAAGACTGTCCTGTTTGGTGTTGTACCATCCTTGTCGAAGAATCAAGTCATTCTTACGGAGGAGGATAAAGCCGAGATCAAAGCCGAGGCTTTTCGTGCCGAAGAGGAGGGCCACGAATATCATCCCGAACATCCTCGTGGCTATGTTCTCACACCGTTTTTACGGGTGGCAACCTCTGATTTGAACCTGCCGTTGGCTTTGGCGCTTATTTCTGTCTTTTGGACGCAGGTGGTTGGCATCCGTGCTTTGGGGTGGAAGTATTTCAGGCGGTTCTTTATGCCCGTAATTACGGGAATCAAGCCGATTGATTTCTTTGTCGGTATTTTGGAACTGGTGTCTGAGTTCGCAAAAATCATCAGTTTCTCCTTTCGTCTTTTTGGCAATATCTTTGCGGGCCAGGTTTTGCTCTTCATTATGCCTTTCCTGGTGGCGCTGTTGATTCCCTTGCCTATCTATGGCCTGGAGCTGTTCGTTGGCTTTATGCAGGCCTTTGTGTTTGCGATTCTTACCTTCATCTTTATGTCGCAGGCTATCCACAGCCATGCCGGAGATGAGGCACACTAAAGTTTTCTTATCAGTTTGTTGATTTTCAACTGTTACCAGCAGTTTTTACTCTCATTTCTTCAAACACCTTCGTTTTAAGGAGAAAGAACGTATCATGATTGAGATTCTTGGTCCTGGTCTAGCAATGGGTTTGGGCGCGATTGGCCCTGGTATTGGTGTCGGTCTCGTTGTCATGGGGGCAGTGCAGGCCATTGGCCGCAATCCCGAGGCAGCAGGTGAAATTCGTACCAATATGATTTTGGGTATCGTGTTTGCCGAGGCCATTGCGATTTACGCTCTGGTTATCGCCCTCTTGTTGCTCTTTGTGGGCGCTCCCGGCCTTCGCTAAAGACCGAAACATTTTGTAGGCAACCCCCTTTTCCACCCAAACAAAGGAGGTGCAGGCTTGGATAAGCTTGGCATCAATGGACCATTTCTGCTAGCGCAGATTATCAACTTTGTTATTCTTCTGTTTCTGCTTTACCGCTTCCTCTACAATCCTTTGCTCAACATGTTGGATGCGCGGAAACAGCGTATCGCTGATGGTTTGGCCGCGGCTGATGTGGCGCGACGCGAAGCAGAAGAAGAGCGCGCGCGGCTAATGGCAAAACTAGAAGAAGAACGCGCCGAAGCTCAGCGCCGTATCGCCCAGGCCTCTTCTCAGGCGGAACGTGTCAAGAGCGACATATTGGCTGAAGCACGACGTGAGGCGGAAGAGATTCGTATGCGTGCCCGCGCCGAAGCCGAGGCCGAAAAACAGCGTCTGCTGAACGAAGCCCAAAAACAAATCGCAGAACTGGCCGTGCTCGCCACTGAGCGCGTTGTCCGGCATGGTCTCGACGAGTCGTTACAGCAGAAACTAATCGAAGATTTTCTCTCTGAAATGAGTTTGAATTGATATGGAAAGGACGCCTGAAGCGTATACCAAAGCGATTCTGGCCGCTGTGTTAGAACCATGGATCGATGGTTTAGCCCAGGTAGCCCGTGCTTATGAGACGGATGCAAAGCTACGCGCTCAGCTTGATGATGCTTCGATCGAGCCGGCGGCAAAAATGGCATTGCTGGCCAATATCATCCCAGACAATGCCACCCCGGAATTGCGCAATTTTCTCAATGTTTTAATCGTCCATAATGACTTTGGCCTGATTGATGACGTGTTGGTTTATCTCACGCGTACTGTGCGTGAGGAAACGGGTGGTCCTCAGCAAGCCATTGTCACCAGCGCGATCCCTCTGAGCGAGACCGATCAAGCCCGAATTCGGGAACGTCTGATCGAGCGATTTGGAGCCAATCTGGAGTTTTCATTCCAGGTCGACCCCGAAATACTCGGTGGCCTGATCGTGCGAGTTGGCGACAAATTGATTGATGATAGTGTGCGCGGTCGAATCGTTGCTTTGCGCAACGCTTTGGGCGTGCATGCCACATAATATTGTTTATCCCTTTGAGCCTTTTGGCCTATCCCAAATAGGTTGAGGAGTCATCTATGGTAGTCGGTCTTGACGAGTTCACCCGGCAAATAAAAGAACAAATACAACATTTCGAAGCACCTACACATCTGGTAGATGTTGGCACCGTGGTCGAAGTCGGCGATGGTATTGCCCGGATCAGTGGTTTGAATAATGCTATGGCCAGCGAGTTGGTGGAGTTTCCTGATGGCACGCTGGGCATTGCTTTGAACCTGGATGAGGACACTGTTGGTGTGATCATCATGGGGGATTATAGCAGTATTCAAGAAGGCGATCTTGTGCGCAGCACAGGACGTATCGCCTCGGTGCCTGTGGGTGAGGCCATGATTGGCCGCGTGATCAATGCTGTTGGTCAGCCTATTGATGGTAAGGGTCCCATCGAGACCGATAAGTTTCGCAATGTCGAGCGCATCGCCCCTAACGTGGTTATGCGTAAAAGTGTAGACACACCCGTACAAACCGGCATCAAAGCGATCGATTCGATGATCCCCATTGGCCGTGGTCAGCGTGAGCTCATTATTGGCGACCGGCAAACAGGCAAAACGGCGCTGGCGATTGACACCATTATCAATCAAAGGGGCAAGGATCTGATTTGTATCTATGTCGCCATCGGCCAAAAAAGGGCAAGTGTGGCCCAAGTTGTGGCAATTTTGGAAGAATATGGGGCGATGGAACATACCATCGTCGTGGCGGCCACCGCCTCTGAGCCCGCAGCACTCCAATATCTGGCCCCTTACGCAGGCTGTGCAATTGGTGAGGAATTCATGGAACAGGGCAAGGATGCTTTGATCGTCTACGATGATTTGAGTAAGCATGCCTGGGCTTATCGGCAAGTATCATTGCTCTTACGCCGCCCACCTGGCCGTGAAGCCTATCCTGGTGATGTTTTTTATCTGCACAGCCGTTTGCTAGAGCGTGCTGCCAAGCTGGATGAGGCGCATGGTGGGGGCTCTTTGACGGCGCTTCCTGTGATCGAGACGCAGGCAGGCGATGTTTCCGCTTATATTCCCACCAATGTTATTTCTATTACCGATGGGCAGATTTATCTCGAAGCGGATTTATTCTATGCCGGCATCCGCCCCGCTCTCAATGTCGGTCTGTCAGTTTCACGCGTGGGTTCTTCAGCCCAGACCAAGGCGATGAAAAAAGTAGCCGGTCGTATGAAGAACGAATTGGCCCAAGGACGCGAGCTGGCCGCTTTTGCGCAATTTGGCTCGGACCTTGATAAAGCAACGCAACGCCAGCTCGATCGCTTCCAACGCTTGACGCAATTGCTAAAGCAGCCCCAGTATAGGCCCATCCCCATGGCCGACCAAGTTATGGTCATCTATGCCGGCACCAATGGTTATCTGGACGGCATCGAGATCGATCGTATTCCTGAATGGGAAGAAAAGTTCTACCAGTTTATGGCGACGAACTATCCCGAAGTGGGCACTGCCATCGAGCGCGAAAAGGATCTTTCCGAACAGACAGAAGACAGCCTCAAGCTGGCCATCGACGAGTTCAATAAGCAATTTGCCTTGTCGTAGTGAAAGCATTGCGTATTTTTACTTGTACTTTGCGAGGATATCGATTTGGCTAACGATCGCGAGATTAAACGGCGTATACGGAGTATCACCAATATTGGTCAGGTGACGCGTGCCATGGAGGCCGTCTCTGCCTCGAAGATGCGACGAGCCCAGGCCCAGGTGCACTCCACTCGCCCCTATGCCGAAAAGGCACACGAAGTACTGTCCTTTTTATCGAATGTGCGGAGCACATTGGCTGCCGATCAGCCGCTGCTGCAACAGCGCGATATTAAGCGCGTGGCTCTGATTCTGATTACGGCTGATCGTGGTCTGGCGGGTGGTCTCAACAGTAATATCATTCGGAAGGCAGCACGAGCAATCGCTGGCTGGCAACAAGAGGATAAAGAGGTCGATTTGGTAGCAGTTGGGCGTAAAGGCCGGGATTGGATGCGCCGCTATGGCCCTCCGATTCGAGCTGAGTTTATCGGTTTAGGCGACCACCCCAGCAGCTCTTACCTTGGCAAAGGGGGCGAAGAAGTCACCAGCCATTCTGCTTCGGTTGGTCCCATTGCCCGTGTGGTGATTGAAGACTTTAGCAATCAGCGAGTCGATGCCGTTTATCTGGCTTATACCAAGTTTCATAACACGGTGTTGCAGGAGCCTGTAGTAGAGCAGTTGCTGCCGATTATTCCCGCTGAGGATTTACCAGTCACCATGGCTCCAGACTATATTTTTGAGCCCGATGCGCCTACTGTTTTGAATCAGGTGTTGTACAGCTTCACCGAAGTGCAAATATTACAAGCTCTATACGAAGCAATCGCCAGTGAGCATTCAGCCCGCATGGTCGCCATGCGTAATGCTACCGAAGCTGCCGATGAGCTTATTAGTGATTTGACTCTAACATATAATAAGGCCCGTCAAGCTGCAATTACGATGGCCTTGCTCGACATTGTCGGTGCTGCGAACGCAGTGCGGACCTAATAACCCTTGTGCGGTCATACGCAGGGCGCAGAGAGTCTCGTGATCTCTCTTCTGCACCTGGTTTTCTGCAAACCCTTGGAGGTTGAACTGGATGAGCACGAATGGAAATAAAGAAAAGTACATAGGACACATCATTCGCGTAGTCGGTCCTGTGGTAGACTTTGAATTCCCCAATGGACAGTTACCCGATATTTTCGACGCGGTTGAGATTCCCCTGGATGATGGCGGCGCTCTGATTTGTGAAGTACAGCAGTTGCTGGGCAACGATCAGGTGCGCTCTGTGGCGATGTCGACGACAGACGGCTTGCGTCGTGGGATGAAGGCTATCGCTACTGGCAGCCCAATCTCAGTACCTGTTGGGCCCAGCACCTTGGGACGCATTTTCGATGTCACCGGTAAAGTCATCGATAATCTCGGTGAAGTCAAAGCCGAGACTTACTATTCGATCCATCGCCCTGCGCCACCTTTTGACGAGCAATCCACCAAGACAGAGGTGTTCGAGACCGGTCTCAAGGTCATTGATTTGATCGCTCCCTTTACGAAGGGCGGTAAAACAGGTGTTTTCGGTGGTGCCGGTGTGGGGAAGACCGTTATTATTCAGGAACTTATCCGCAACGTGGCAGAAGAGCATAGTGGCTATTCTGTTTTTGCTGGTGTGGGTGAGCGCAGTCGCGAGGGTAATGATCTCTGGAATGAGATGAAAGAATCAGGCGTATTGCCTCAAACGGTCATGGTCTTTGGTCAGATGAACGAGCCCCCTGGTGCACGTTTGCGTGTTGGTCTGACCGCGGTCACAATGGCTGAGTACTTCCGCGATGAAGGCCGTGACGTCCTCCTCTTTATCGATAATATTTTCCGTTTCGTCCAGGCCGGCTCCGAAGTGTCGGCATTGCTTGGGCGCCTGCCCAGTGCCGTGGGGTACCAGCCTAACCTGGGCACCGATATGGGTGAGTTGCAGGAACGTATCACCTCGACCAAACGGGGCTCGATCACCTCGATGCAGGCAATTTACGTCCCTGCAGATGACTACACCGATCCTGCTCCCGCGACGACATTTGCTCATCTCGACGCTACCATTTCCCTCGAGCGTTCCCTGGCCGAACAGGCTCTATACCCGGCCGTCGATCCCTTGGCTTCTACCAGCCGTATTCTCGATCCTAACATTGTCGGTGAAGAACATTACACCGTCGCCCGCGGTGTACAGCAAACCTTACAGCGCTACAAGGATTTGCAAGATATCATCGCCATTTTGGGTGTCGAAGAATTGAGTGAGGAGGATCGTTTGACCGTGGCACGTGCTCGTAAAATCCAGCGTTTTCTCACCCAGCCGATGTACGTGGCCGAAACTTTCACGGGCCAAGGTGGCCGTTACGTGAAGGTAGAAGACACAATCCGCGGCTTCAAGGAGATTCTGGATGGCAAACATGATGATTTACCCGAGGCTGCTTTCTACATGGTGGGTACCATCGAGGAAGTAGTCGAAAAAGCTGCCCGCATGCGCACACAAGCGTAAGCTCTCAGACCTGAAACACCATGTCCACACTGCGTTTTGAATTTGTAGCCCAGGATCATATCGTCTATGAAGGCGATGTGAATATGGTCGTGATCCCAGGTGCCGATGGTGTTATCGGCGTATTGCCAAAGCATGCTCCTTTGATGGCAGTTGTGGCACCGGGTGAGGTGTTGGTGCGTAAGGAGGGAGAAGAGGATAAGTATTTTGCTGTAGGCGGTGGGTTTGTGGAAGTGCGCCCGGATAAAGTTGTGTTGGTGGCACGCTCGGGTGAGTCTGCTGAGGAAATCGATATTGAACGAGCCGAAAAGGCCTTACGCCGGGCCCAGGAATATCTTTCCAGTCCTGAACGAGACCGGGATCAGTCTCGCCGCGTGGCTATGGAAGCCGCTATTCGTCGCTCTCGTGTGCGCTTGAATATTGCGCGTAGGCGTCGAGGCGTAAAACGACCAGGGGCTCGTCCTACCTATCGTCCTGTCGAGGAAACCAAAGAGGAAGAATAATGGCTTCCTTATTCCCATAAAAAAACCGGGCGTTATCTTGGCGCCCGGTTTCTTGTATTTGCCCTACAACGCAGTCATCGATGATCGGTAATAGTTTTACAGATTCAGGAGAAGCAGCTGATCATGAAATCTTCTAGATTCAAGAACCAAGCCATCATCTTTTTTAGCATTTTGGTTCTTTTGACTGTACAGGCATCAGTGGGGTCGGCATCGTCGACAGATCATGCCCTCTGGGAAAAGGTTATCGGAGAAAGAGCCTATCTGGAGGAATGTTACAGTGTTGAACCAACCGATGATGGAGGCTACATTTTGGCGGGACGACGTTCTCTTGCCACCGGCGGGGCCAAGTCCAATGTATTTTTCGTGAAAGTGGATAGCAACGGCAATGTGCAATGGTCATCTGAGATCGATCCTTATCCCTCTTACAACAGCCATTCCCGCGTGTTGAGTGTGGTTCAGGCCAATGGCGGGGGCTATGTGGCCGCAGGATGGGTAGAAAGTCCCGATTACGGTGACGAGGGCTACCTGATCAAGATTGACTCGGCTGGCCGGTTACTGTGGCACTATATTTATGGCAATGTGAGTATCGGTAGTGGCAGCGAAGATGATGTTTTCGAATCTGTTAGCAAAACAAGCGATGGCGGCTATATCGTGGCCGGCACCACCGAGGCCCTGGCACAAAGAGGATGGACCGATGCCTGGCTAGTCAAAGTCAATGCTGCTGGGAGTATCGAATGGAGTAAAGTCTACGGCGGAAATAGTCTCGAGTATGCTTATGAAATTATTCAGACCACTGATGGCGGTTATGTTTTCGCGGGGAGTACGGATTCTTTTGGGGATGAAACGAGGGTGTATGTGCAGAAAACAGGGAGTGATGGTACACAGCAATGGTTGAATGTGTTCGATTTCAACGGCAGCAGCGATTCTGGAGACCAACAAGGGTTTTCTGTCCAACAGACGGCTGATCTGGGCTATGTTGTTGCGGGTTCCTACGAGGAGGGTGCTGATCCCGGCATCTCATTCCTGCTCAAACTGGATGCTGCAGGCAACAAACAGTGGGTCAGATCGTACAATCTCGGTAGCGGCAGTGAAATTATCTCTTCTCTGGCCAGGTCTGGTGATGGGGGATATCTTGCTGTGGGGAGAACGAACTCTGTCGGCAGTGGTAGCTATGATGCTCTGGTGATGAGAATCGAGGCTTTGGGAACCGTAAAGTGGAGTGAAACTTACGGTGGGGGCGATTATGATGCTGCTTATGCCGTTCGTAAGAACAGCGGGGGATACATCATCGGCGGAAAGACTGTGGGTCAGCAGTGGGCGGGGGGAACCGATATGTATTTGATTCGCATCAGGGAAGAAGTTCCTCCTGCCAGCACCTTGTATCTGCCCCTGGTATTGAAATAGGCCCCCAGTCTGCCCGGTAAAAAGCAGTAATTTACCCGATCTGCTGGCTGCACTCCACGCGTTTTCCGATGTCTCCTGGCTCGGGGTGTTGTCTTATGAGCACCTATCCAGGTTTTCAGATAACGTCATTTGTGGGCTATAATCACGATAATGTTTATTTTATGGCAAAAAGGAATTAATGCATGTTAGAGAAACAAATTGGTATCGATCTTGGCACTGTCAACATCCTGGTTTATGTCCGGGGTAGAGGTATTGTGCTGCAAGAGCCCAGTGTGGTGGCTATTTCTGTACGTGATAATCGTATTGTCGCCGTAGGAACGGAAGCCTCGGAGATGTTGGGACGTGCCCCCGAAAGTATCGAGGTGGCTCGACCTGTGCGTGATGGTGTGATTGCTGATTATGTCGTCACCGAAGCTATGCTCCGGCATTTCATACGCAAAGTTATTGGTCGTAATCCTCTTTTCCGCCCTCAAATTATGATGAGCACCCCCAAAGGGGTGACGAGTGTAGAGCGTCGGGCAGTGTACGATGCTGCTATTCAGGCAGGGGCTAAGGAGGCCTATCTCATCCCGGAGCCTTTGGCAGCCGCTTATGGGGCAGGGCTGCCGATTCACACACCGACAGGCAACATGGTGGTGGATATCGGCGGAGGGACCAGTGAGGCGGCGGTGGTGGCGATGAACGATATTGTCGTGTGGAGTAGTGTGCGCGTAGGGGGAAATCGTATCGATCGCGCCATCATTGCCTATATTCGCCGCAAGTACAATCTCATCGTGGGTGAACAGACCGCGGAAGAGTTGAAAATACAGATTGGTTCGGCACTGCCGTTGGAAGAGGAATTGGCGATGGAAGTGCGCGGGATCGATCAGGTTGCCGGTCTGCCCAAGACGATCACTGTGACTTCCGAAGAAGTGACAGAGGCTATCACCGATTCTTTGAACGCGATTGTGGCTGCCGTCAAACAAACGCTGGAAAAAACACCTCCTGAGCTGGCTTCGGATATTATCGATCGGGGTATGGCCTTGACAGGGGGCGGCGCCCAGTTAAGAAATATTGATCAATTGCTCACCCGAGAAACGGGCGTACCCTGCTATGTGGCAGAGAATCCTATTGCTTGCGTTGCCATCGGTGCGGGACGGACGTTGGAGAATATCGAAGTAATGCGGCGCTTCTTGCCGCCGGTTTGACCCTATCTCGGCTGCTCACCCCCTCCCCCCTTTCTCTATCCCCGCGCTTGCTTTGCTACCTTCTACCTTTGTTCTAGAACTCGTAAAGCCAAAGCTACAGCCGTTGTCCACGAGACCACCTTAAACTCGCCTGCCATCATGGCCTTTTCTACCTCGTCGTGGCTCATTAGCAGCAATTCTTGCTCTTCAAGGTCATCAGCATCTGCGGGTGTGACATAATGGGCATTTTCAGCCAGGAAGAGATGGGCTGTAGCGATACCGCGGTTACCACCTACGGCAAAGCTCCCTAAATGATGCCAATCAGGTGCTTCGTAGCCCGTTTCTTCGCGTAATTCACGCTGGGCCGCGAGCAAGGGCTCTTCATCTGCTTCGATATAGCCGCCGACAGGGGCCAGAGTCAGTCCTTTGACCCCATATTTACTCTGACGAAAACAGAGAAAATCCCCTTGTTCGGTAATAGCAACGACATTGACAAAATCAGGTGTCACAATCCATGACCAGTCGGGAATGATCTGGCCATCAGGTAGTTGTACCGTATGGCTTTCTACTTTCAAAAAGCGACTGTGGTCGAGAATCAGGTGCCGCTCAAGTGTTTTCCAGGGTTGCATGTTCGAGTTGTGGGGGTTGAGTGAGGGGGAGGGAGAAGTAGAAGGTGGAGCCTGTGCCCGGTGTGCTCTGGAGCCAGACATCACCGCCGTGGGCTTTGACGATGGCTCTAACCAGATATAGCCCTAATCCCACGCCTTGGGTGCTCCGCCGTAAACTGGAGTCAACCCGATAGAAGCGTTCGAAGATCGAATCTTGCTCTTCGTAAGGTATGCCTACACCCTGGTCGGCAACAAAGACGATGACATGGTCATCTTCGACATAAGCTCCCACCCGAATTTCGCCGCCATCAGGAGCATATTTGATCGCATTACTGAGCAGATTATCGAAGACCTGGCGAATACGGCGAGCATCAGCCCGTACCAAGGGTAAATCAGGGGGAATATCGAGGACAAAGTGATGTTTTTCGGTTTGTGTTTGGAACCGTTCGATCACGGTACGAGCAAGATGGTGGAGCGATATGTCGTCCATCTCTAGTTTGAAGGCACCGGCCTGTAAGCGTGAGGCATCGAGCAGGTTGTTGATCAGGTGATTGAGGCGGTCGCTTTCTTCTTCGATGACCTGCCCGATTTCTGCCACCATGTCCGGGGTCCAATCGGCATCTTTGCGCGTAAGTGTGCTCGCATAGCCCTTGATTAAGCTGACCGGTGTCTTCAGTTCGTGCGAAATCACGGAAATGAAGGTAGATTTGAGTTCTTCGGCTTCGCGATAGCGAGTGATGTCGGTAACGGTAACGATAATGTTGATGAGGCCGCCATGGCGGTCGAAGAGGGGAGAATAGGTGACGCCGACAGTAAGGCGTTTGTGGCCGGGTCGAATAATATCGCCTTCGCCATACCAGATGTCTGTGGGAGGGGGGACCTGTTCATTCAGGCAGAGATGGTCGCCGGACATATTTTCTAAAACGAGTACTTCTCGGCAGGGTTTGCCCCGCGCTTCAGACTGAGGAACACCGGTAATGCGGGCGAGAGCACGGTTGATAACGATTACACGCAGACTGGGATCGAGGATCATGACGCCATTAGGACTATTTTCGATAATGGCTTCGACCCGTGCTTTTTCTTCACGTAGCTGTTCGACTTGACGAGCATTACGGACAGCGATTGCAGCCTGGTCGGCAAAGTCTCGTAATAATGAACGGTCTCCGGGCGTAAAAGCAACTGATCCCGAGCGAAAAAGGAAAATCCCCCCCACAATTTCTTCATCGGCCAGCACCAAGGGTAGAGCGATGACCTGTTCGAGAGGGAGTTTGGAGGCTTCGACGACGATTTTGAGCTGACGGCGTAATTCTGCTTCGGTCCAGAATTCGTGAGCAGGGCTCTTTTGTGCCAAATAAGGTGCCAGAGCGTGGAAGACGTCAGAAGGAAGACCGTAGCCAGTGGTGAGACGCAGTGTCTGTTTGGATGTGGTTAAGGCCACGTAGCCGACTTCGGCGCGCACCATTTCTGCGGCGTAGCGAAGGATCGTACGCAGCAGCGAGGGGAGATCGAGTCGTGAGGTAAGAGCACGGCTGATCTCGAGCAGAGCTTCCAGTTGTCTTTGCCGATAGTTGGAATAGAGAGAAAGGGACATAGTGCGAGGCTAGGCGTTTGTGTGACCGGAGGAGTCATTGTAGCCCGGAGAAGAGCAAGTATGCAAGCGGCGAGCGTCCCCTGTTGTTGGATGGGACACGATTCAGTCTGGGCAGAGCTTTGCAAATACCGGCAAATTCCATACAATGGACAGATGCTGGCGCAGGCGACGGCTTGCGGCAAAGAGTTACTGTGGCCTCTTTTTCTCGAATCAGCTCATAAAATCAACTAGCCCCGGCAGCTTTTAGCTGACTGCTTCTCTCATGCGTATTCGCATCTTGCCACTTGAGATAACAGCCTTACTGGTATTTCTGCTTATTGCAGGATGCCGGGGAACAGCTCACTCGAGCCTGCCTACCTTGGCTCCTACCTGGACGCCAACGCCAATACAACTACGCACGGCCACAGTGACACCATCAATCGTAACAGTTCTCGTTCCTATGAGGGACAATGCAGCAACGCCTTCCATGGTAAACACAACCCCACCATCGCCACTCTCTCCGACCACTACCGCCACTCTAGCTCTTCGTTCAACCCAGCCGGCGGTAAGTGCCGATCAGAAGCAAGGGGCGACGCCGGTGGTGGGGACAAAGAATGTTCGGATCGATGAAATGGGGCCGGTTTCAATTGCGACGGTTGTCCCGCTACCTGCCGGTGAGGGTGTGCCTCCGCAGAGATTACAGATTCCTGCCTTGGCACTGGATGTACCGGTTGTGGAGATGGGCTGGCATCAGGTTCAGGATGCCAGCGGATCGCATAGTGAGTGGGATGTTGTGGATGATGCCGCTGGTCATCATCTCAACTCGGCCTATCCTGGTGAGGCCGGTAATGTGGTGATTTCAGGACATAACAATATCGGTGGCAGTGTTTTTCGCTCGGTGTGCGTGATCGGGGAACCCGGCGTGGATTTCGGTTTGAGAGATACAATGATTCTCGTCGATCAGCGAGGACGGCATTTTACTTACCGTGTCAACGGCTGGCACCGGCTGGTCGAACGAAACGCCTCGCTGATTCAGCAGGAGGCCAATGCCACCTATATGCAACCGACTTCCTTTGCGCAACTGACCCTGGTCACCTGTTGGCCTCCCTCATCAAACACACACCGCGTAATCGTTACCGGTGTTCTTACAGACATGCAACTTACTCCCTAAAGGGATGATTCGTTATGAAACTCGAACAACGTACAGTTCTCATCACTGGTGCCTCACGGGGAATTGGAGAAGCTGCCGCATGGGCATTTGCCGACTACCCCGTTCGCTTGGTACTCCTCGCCCGTGATAACGAGCGTTTGCAGCAGGTGGCTGGAGCCCTACGGGCGCGGTCGAATGCGGAAGTCTTGGCAGTTGTGGCCGATGTGAGCAAGGCAGAGGATGTCCAGTCTGCGGTGGCAGAGGCCATGGAGAGCTTTGGCAGGATCGATATCCTTATCAATAATGCGGGTGTGGGGATGCGTAGCCCTATCGGCGCCATCGACCTCGTCACCGCCCGTGCAGTATTCGAGGTCAATTTTTGGGGGGCGATACAATGTATTCAGGCCGTGCTCCCAACGATGCGTGCGCAACAAGACGGCTTGATTATCAACATTTCCTCCATTATTGGGCGACGGGCTGTTCCCGCCACCAGTATTTACTGTGCTTCCAAATTCGCCCTCAATGCTCTCTCGGAGGCGATACGTGTCGAGTTGATGCCGGATCACATCCGTGTGGTGAGCTTTTATCCGGGCGTCACAGCTACTGATTTCAACAAACATGAACTGAGCGGCGATACCAGCTCCCACCACCGTAACCGGATGCCTCGAACGCCGGCAGAAAAAGTAGGGAAGGCGATTGTTCGTGCCGCCCAGCGTGAGCCCCGTGATGCCTATGCAACCTGGTTCGACCGCCTTCTTGTCTTTGGGGCTTTGACCGCCCCCTGGCTAGTAGACCTGGCGTTTTCACGATTCTATCGTCCCGCATCTACCTCTTGAGTTGGAAGGGTGCGAACGTGTGTGCTAGAATGGGGTTCGTTTGCGTATTTCTTCGCTGCCAATCACCCATGTACCACGCAATAATTATCTTTTATGAACAATAGTGTTTTCTTGATGGGCTGGAATGAGATATTGGCCCGTATTTTCGATGGTTTTGACTCCCAACAGCACATTTCTCCTCCCTGGCTGATCAATCCTGCCACCGGGCGTAAACTCAAACTCGATCTGTTGTACCCAGAAATCGGCATAGCCGTACGTTTTGTCGGCTTGCAAGGGAAGGGGCGCCGGCGTAAAAGTGATTGGGAAGAGTTGGAAGAGGCCTCGCGTAATGAAGTGCGGCGTGAGCTATGTCGTCAGAATGGGGTGCAGTTGATTTTGCTGCAGCCGTTCCATCCCTTTCCCGGAGAACAGCTGAAAACTATCGAGATGATATTGGCCGGAACCTCACGTCGTGTGGCCCAACGGGGCCAGTTTCGTGGTAAAGCACTCTTGATGGAGCGACTTGCTGCTGCACGCAAACGTATTGCTCCTATTCGCAGGCAGGTGAAGCAGCTAGATGATCTGGCTGCCTACGCTGAATTGTGGCGAGACAGGGAGATACGCCGGGTCTCCGAGGGGCATACTCCGGCGCCAACGCCGGCGCGAGTACGTCGCCTGAATTATCGTGTGGGGCAAGAGGTTGAACACGTGAAATATGGTGCCGGCGTCATCACTGACGTCGAGAAGGATGAAGATGATTCCACCATCACGATTCGCTTTGTCACTGCCGGAGAACGCCGCTTTATGGCTTCACTACTCGGTGATAAGTTGAAACGGAAGCGACGAACTTCTCCTGTTTAAGCGCCATCACCTCTCCTCATCTTCTGTTTTCCAGCTAAAGGCAATGCTGCCATGTGTTTCTTTGTTGGCTTCGGTCTGGTAGAGGGCCAGGAGCAAGATCAGCAGTGTGACAAAGGCTATCACCTGGTTGAGGCGGTAGCCATCACCCACGAGAAGGGGCTGATCGCGAAAGGCATCAACGAAGAGGCGGATAGCAGCGTAGCCGGCGGGTGCCAGTAATGCCAATTGTCCCGGGCGCAATTTCTGAATTCGGGGCCATAACAAAGCCACCAGTAGCAGAGTTCCCACCATTTCATAATATTGCACCGGATGCCTGGCTACACCCCACTGTGTAATCGCCCAGGGAAGGGTGGTTGCTGTACCAAAATGCTTGCCATTCAAGCCGTCGGCCAGTGCCAAGATGGCCAGGGTTAGCAAAGCGCCATAGGCGAGGGCATCGAGGAGCTCTGCCAGAGCTAAGCGGTATTTGCGCTGATACCAGATGAAGATAATCAGAACTGCAGCCAGGGCAAAGAGTGGCTGAAAGGCGGCCAGATTGGGTGAGAGGATGCTGAGGGGGTCAGCACGGTAGGCGGGGAAAAAGCGCAGGACATGGCCCAATCTACCACCAACAGCAGCCGCCAGCGCTGCATAAAAGCCAAGGTTGTAGATGTGATCTGGATCGAGACCGCGGCGTGCAGCCACTTGGGCGGCTAACCAAAGTCCCAGATAAAAGCCCGCAAGAGCCAGGAGTGGGTAGGTAGGAAGAGCGAGAGGTCCGAGATGGATGGTAGGGAACATGGTGGGTCTTAGGGATAAATGGAGCGCAGACGTTCCTTTAAGAGAGCGGCATTCATCTGGCCAACAACCTGGTCGCGAATCATGCCGTTTCTGTCAATGAAGAAGGTTGTAGGAAGGGAATTGATGTGATAGAGCTGCGAGACTTGCAGGCGTTGATCGAGTACGACAGGGAAGGTGAGGTCGAGCTGTTGCAGAAAATCGCGAACAACCGTAGCTGACTCACCCTGATTGACGCCTAAGACGACGAGGCCGTTGTCTCTGTATTCCTGAAAAGCCTGTTCTAACTCAGGCATCTCCGCCCGGCAGGGGCCACACCAGCTTGCCCAAAAGTTAAGGACAATCGCCTGTCCTCGTAAGTCTGAAAGCTGAAGGTCTGTCCCTGTAAGCG